>NZ_JBBKBF010000034.1:0-42120 GCF_037892625.1 Phocaeicola sp. ICN-14070
AACGTCGAAGCGTTTCATTTAAAACGCACTTGCGTTTTAGGTAAAACGTCAAAGCGTTTAAAACAAACCGTCCTTGTGTTTCGGTTGAAGCGCAAGGACGTTTTTCTATGTAGTTACTGACGCAGCTGAGTGCGTGTGATTTCGCCTGTATACATGGTGTATGACTTGCTGTTATCTGCTTGAATGTTAAGTGATTTCAGATCTTCAGCCGTCATTTTCTGGCTCATTGACTTCTTACATTCGATAACTGCTGTCGGTTGGGAAGCACCTTGTGCATAGAATGAAATCTTATATTCGCTGCACTGTTCCATCAGGGCACTAAGAGCGATGCGGTCTTGTGCAATCAGCAGGTAAGCCACGTTTTTGTTGAACAATTTACCAAAACCTCCCCAGTTTTCGGCCTTGATTTCTATTTCTTCATCGTTGGCAGTCAGGGTAATGCGTCCGTTTTGCAACTGACTGTTCCAGTTGTCTGAGAATTGTGCTACAGGCACTTCCTTCAGTTCGCCGGTCAGGGTCATGGCCGGGGTCAGAGGAGTTGCCGGAACTACAGCAGGAGCTGTTTCGTTAGCCAGTACCTTTTGTCCCAGTGCATCGGTAGCCGACTGGAAGAGCTGGTCTTTCAGGTCGATGGTCTCACGACGGAACTTTCCGCAGATAGGAGCCAGTTTGGTTTTCTTCTTGTTCAGTGCCATGTCATCGGTAATCCATTCTTCGGCAGTATATTTTTCTCCTCCGTCGCGGTTCTCGTCATACCAGTAACGGATGCGGGTCATGGTCATGTGGCATACTCCATCAGCTACATTGATCAGATACTGGTAGTAGATGCGGGTACGGTCCAGTGAAAGTGCCGAGGAAGAGAACACAATGTATTCTTCGGCAGAGGCGGCAATGTCACCTTCTTCTTCGTTGGTATAGACTACTCGGCTCTGCAGTTTTCCGTCAGATTTGAAGCGGTTGTTGGCCCAGTCTAGCATCTGCTGATAGAGTTGTTCTTTTGAAAGGGAAGGAGCCTTGATTTCATGATTGAAGGTAACCTTTCCATCCTCCATTGTAATCGCTCCAGCCAGATATTTCGGGTCAGAGTTGTCTTTTTTATCTTTGGCCATTCCAAACAACGGCAGGCAGGCCAATAAGATGAACAATAGTTTTTTCATGATTCGTATCAAAGTTTTTTATAGTATGAAACATTATTTCTTAAAGATAGCATGTGTAAAGATAGGTATTTTTTTTAACTGCGGTGTAGGAATAGGATTTCTTATTATTTTTTTGTGAAACAATTATACATTTCAGTAAAAACAACAAAGCCCGTTTCCCTTTTCAGGAAAACAGGCTTTGTACGTATTTCTATCAAATAGAACCTCTCCGAAGCAGGAGTGGGGGATTATCGAACGGGAATTTTGTCGATGCGTGCCTGATGGCGTCCGCCTTCAAAATCGGTAGTGAAGAATTCCGTCATGATCTTGTCGGCCATTGCTTCATCAATGAAACGTCCCGGCATCACCAGTACGTTGGCATTGTTGTGCTGACGGGCCAGATGAGCAATTTCCGGAATCCAGCAAAGTGCGGCACGGATACCCTGGTGTTTGTTCAGGGTGATACCGATTCCTTCACCACTTCCGCAGATGGCAATTCCCGGATAGCATTCTCCGTTTTCTACTGCCAAAGCCAGCGGGTGAGCAAAGTCGGGATAGTCACAACTGTCGGTTGTGTAAGTTCCGAAATCTTTGTATTCCCATCCTTTGGCTTCCAGCCATTTTTTCACGTATTGTTTCAATTCAAATCCGGCATGGTCGGATGCAAGTCCTATTGTTTTCATCAGAGCATTTCTTTTACTTGGTTATATACATTTTCAGCAGTGAAGCCCAGTTTTTCATCCAGCACTTTGTATGGAGCAGAGAAACCGAATGATTCCAATCCCCAAATCTTGCCGTTTGCACCTACCAGACCCAACAAGTTGACTGGCAGACCAGCTGTCAGACCAAATACTTTGGCTCCAGCCGGAAGAATGCTTTCCTGATATTCCTTGCTCTGGCTGCGGAACAAACCTTCTGACGGAACTGATACGATACGAGTCTTCACACCGTCTTTGTGAAGCAGTTCGGCTCCAGCTACCAAGGTAGATACTTCAGAACCAGAAGCTACCATGATGACATCCGGGTTTTCGTCAGAACCAGCTACGATGTAAGCTCCCTTGGCAGCCTGTGAGTAGTCTGTACCTGCAGGCAACATGTTGATGTTCTGGCGAGACAGAATCAGAGCCGACGGAGTATCGGTATTTTCCATAGCCAGTTTCCAGCAGACAGTAGTTTCTTCTGCATCGGCCGGACGAAGTACCAGCATAGAGTTCTTACCGTGATGGTTTTTCAGTTTTTCCATCAAGCGGATTTGTGCTTCCTGCTCTACTGGTTCGTGAGTAGGACCGTCTTCACCTACCCGGAATGCATCGTGAGTCCAGATGAACTTCACTGGCAACTGCATGAGGGCAGCCATACGTACAGCCGGTTTCATGTAGTCTGAGAATACGAAGAATGTACCGCAGGCAGCGATTACACCACCGTGCAGTGCCATACCGATACAGCAGCAAGCCATAGTCAGTTCGGCTACTCCGGCCTGGAAGAAGGAACCGCTGAAGTCACCGTTTACAAATGCATGAGTCTTTTTCAAGAAACCGTCAGTCTTGTCAGAGTTAGACAAGTCGGCAGAAGCACAGATCATGTTAGGAACCTGCTGTGCCAATGCGCCTAATACTGCTGCAGATGCGTTACGAGTAGCATCGTTTGCTTTCTGTTGGATACTAGCCCAGTCTACTTTCGGGGCTGCTCCGCTGAACCATTCTTTCTGTTGAGCGGCTTTTTCTGGATTAGCTGCAGCCCATGCAGCTTCTTCTTCATGACGTGCAGCTACGATAGCTTTCAGTTCTTCTTCACGTTTTGCGTAAATTTCTTTTACGTCATCGAAGATAACAAACGGATTTTCAGGGTCAGCACCCAAGTTAATCATGGTGTTCTTGTAAGCGTCGCCACCCAGAGGAGCACCGTGAGTCTTACAGTTGTGTTCGTATGAAGAGTTATCGTCCTTGCGGGCACCCTTACCCATGATACATTTACCGATAATCAGCGTCGGGCGTTTGCTTTCTGCTTTTGCAGCATCCAGAGCAGTACGGATTTGTTCGCAGTCGTTACCGTTGATTTCGATGACATTCCATCCCCATGCACGGTATTTCATGGCTGTATCTTCAGAGATAACATCCTTTGTTTCTGTAGAAAGCTGGATGTCATTTGAGTCATAGAACATGATCAGGTTGTCCAGACCCAGGTGACCGGCAATACGGCCTGCACCCTGAGAAATTTCTTCCTGAATACCACCGTCAGAGATATAAGCGTAGATAGTTTCTTTATTGAAAGTAGGATTACCCGTACGAGCTGCAAGGAATTTGGCAGCGATGGCAGCACCTACAGCAAATACATGTCCCTGTCCCAGCGGGCCAGAAGTGTTCTCAATGCCGCGCATTACGTCCACTTCAGGATGTCCCGGAGTAGGAGAGCCCCACTGACGTAATTGTTTTAATTCGTCTAATGTAAATTTACCGATAAGAGCCAATTGTGAATACAACATCGGTGACATGTGGCCCGGATCCAGGAAGAAGCGGTCGCGACCTTCCCATTTCGGGTTCTGAGGGTCATACTGCAGATACTCTGCATACAAGACATTGATGAAATCGGCTCCACCCATTGCACCTCCGGGGTGTCCAGACTTTGCTTTTTCAACCATTGAAGCAGCCAAAATACGAATATTGTCAGCAGCGTGATTCATTACTTGTTTGCTGTTCATATAACTAAATTTTGATTTGTATGCTACATAAAATACGGGTGGCACAAGTCACCCGCTTTTTGAAATTATGAGCAAAGGTATGACATTTATATGTAAATTACAAAGTGTAAGTAACTTATTTATTTTACATTTTTTTACTTCTTGTATTTTACCGCAGCCTCTTCTACCGGCAGACAAGCCTTGTAATTTTCAATATAAGCATTGAATCCGGCTACGTCTTCTGCGGTAGGAGATACCTCCACGCCAGCATTTCCGGCAAACACTTTTTCGTCGAGGAAGTCAGCCAGTGACTGCTTCTTGTCATTGTTTACCAGATAAGAACCTAACAGGGCAATACCCCATGCACCACCTTCTCCTGCAGTTTCCATCACAGAAATCGGTGAGTTGATGGCTGCTGCAAGAACTCTCTGACCTACACCTTTGGTACGGAACAGACCTCCGTGACCTGTGATGCGGTCTACTTTGATTTTTTCTTCGTTGAAGAGAATGTCATTTCCAATCTTCAGTACGCCTACCGATGCATACAAGTGTGCACGCATAAAGTTGGCCAGGTTGAATTTATCGCTTGCTGTACGTACGAATAACGGACGTCCTTCTGTCAGGCCGGTTACAGGTTCGCCTGAGAAATAGTTGTACGAAATCAGTCCGCCGCAGTCTGCATCACCTGTCAGTGCGTGGTTGTACAGCTTGCCGAAAATTTCGTCCATATCTATCGGCATACCCATCAGTTCCTGGTATTCCTTGAACAGGTTTACCCATGCATTCAGGTCGGAAGTACAGTTGTTGCAGTGTACCATGGCTACCAGGCTTCCGTCAGGAGTAGTTACCATGTCAATCATTTCGTATGGTTTTGACAGGTCTTTTTCCAGTACGATCATAGAGAAAGAAGAAGTTCCAGCCGATACATTACCCGTGCGCTGTTTTACAGCATTGGTAGCCACCATACCTGTTCCTGCATCACCTTCCGGTGGACAAGCAGGTACACCTGCTTTCAGATGGCCTGATACGTCGAGTTTCTTGGCACCTTCTTCAGTCAGGCAACCAGCATTTTCTCCTGCCAGCAATACTTTCGGCAGAATGTCTGTCAGTTTCCAGCTGTATCCGTAAGGAGCTACTAACTTGTCGAATTTTTCAATCATTTCGGCAGAGTAGTTCTTTGTCTCAGGGTCGATAGGAAGCATACCAGAAGCATCACCGATACCCAGAACTTTTTCGCCGGTAATCTGCCAGTGTACGTAACCTGCCAATGTAGTGAAGAAAGTGATGTCCTTCACGTGTTCTTCCTTGTTCAGGATAGCCTGATAGAGGTGAGAGATACTCCATCTCAACGGAATGTTGTAGACAAAGAGTTCAGACAGTTCGGCAGCTGCTTTGCCAGTGTTGGTATTTCTCCATGTACGGAACGGTACGAGGATTTCTTCTTTATCGTTGAAAGCCATGTAACCGTGCATCATGGCACTGATACCGATGGCTGCCAAGTTTTCTATTTCGATACCGTACTGGCTTTTTACGTTTGCGCGAAGATCAGCATAGCAGTCCTGCACACCAGCCCAGATAGCTTCAATGCTGTAGGTCCAAAGACCATCTACCAGCTGGTTTTCCCAGGTGTGACTTCCCTGAGCAATAGGTTTATTTTCCTGGTCAATCAGGACAGCTTTGATTCGGGTAGAACCGAATTCAATACCCAAAATGGCTTTACCTGCCTCAATGGTTGACTTTGCATCTTTCATATTAAAATCGATTAGTTAAAGTGAAAAATAAGGCAATATTAAAAAATAAAAGTGCTGCCAGAAAGAAATCTTCTGTCCAGCACTTTTAAGATATACTTGATTAAGTATTAGCAAAGAGCTTTGTTCAGCATGTAGTATACTTCGTTCATGCGAAGTTCTTTCTTGAAGCTGTCGATGGTAGTATCTTTGTTGATATGTACCATTTCGATACCCGCAATTTCAGCATAGTCTTCCCAGTATTCTGCAGTCAGGTCGTATGAGAAGCAAGAGTGGTGAGTACCACCAGCCAAAATCCATGCACCCGCACCGATTTCGAAGTTAGGCATCGGTTTCCAAAGTGCAGAAGCAACCGGTAATTTCGGCAGCGGTTTCGGTTCGATACATTCTACGTCGTTTACAATCAGACGGAAGCGGTTGCCCATGTCTACTACAGTAGCAGTACATCCTGTACCTACCTTAGAAGTGAAGACAAGACGTGCAGTCTGGCTCTTGCGTACACCGATACCGAGGAAGTGTACTTCCAGACGAGGTTTCTTGGCAGCAATCATCGGACAAACTTCCAGCATGTGAGCCTGAAGGATAGAGCTGTTTTCACCGTCGAAGTTCAGTGTGTAGTCTTCCAGGAAAGAACATCCGTTAGGCAATCCCTGGTTCATTACCCATACTGTACGATACAAAGCAGCTGATTTCCAGTCTCCTTCTGCGCCGAAACCATATCCTTCTGCCATCAGGCGTTGTGAAGCCAATCCCGGAATCTGGTCGAAGTAGCTTCCGTCAGTCTGACCCAGGTCGTCGAAGTTAGTTGTGAAACCTTTGGCACCTTTAGCTTTCAGGATAGCACGCAGAGCCAATTCAGCTTTAGCTGCGTTCCATACTTTCTGGTATGCTTCAGAAGCTTTGTCTTCCAGTGCTGCATCGTGGTCGTATTCATTGAAGTAAGTTTTTACAAGAGCTTCTACCTCTTCGTCTTTTACTTCTTTGTGATAGCTCATCAGTTCGCTTACTGGACAGTAGTCTACGTGGTAACCCATGCGCTGTTCAGCTTCTACTTTATCACCGTCTGTAACGGCTACGTTGTTCATCTGGTCACCGAAACGCAGAATCAGCATATCCTGAGAGTCTGCCCATGCAGCACATACGCGCATCCATACAGCAATCTTAGACAATGTGTTTTCATCTTTCCAATAGCCAACTACTACTTTGCGGCGTACGCGCATACGAGCGCAGATGTGACCAAATTCACGGTCACCGTGAGCAGACTGGTTCAGGTTCATGAAGTCCATGTCCATGGTATCCCAAGGAATTTCCTTGTTGAACTGAGTGTGCAGGTGGAGCAACGGTTTCTTCAACTGCTGCAAGCCGTGAATCCACATTTTAGCAGGAGAGAAAGTATGCATCCAAGTGATTACACCGATACATTTTTCTTCGTTGTTGGCTGCTTTGAACACTGCTTCTACTTCTTTAGAAGAGTTGGCAGTTCCTTTATATACTACTTTTACAGGCAATTTGCCGCTGGCATTCAAACCTGCTACCATTTCGTTGCTGTGTGCGTCTACTGCGATAACTGCATCGCCTCCGTAAAGGAGCTGAGCTCCGGTTACGAACCATACTTCATATTGATCAAATGCGTTCATAGTGATTTTATGTTTTTATTTGGTTGGATATTTGTTTTTATGTTATTTTTTCTGTCCGTAATAAGCGTTCGGACCGTGCTTGCGGCTGAAGTGTTTTTCTATCAGCAGCTGATTCATGGTCAGGTGTGGGGTGACAGCATAAGCAATGCTGGCCATTTTGGCTACCTGTTCCATAACTACGGCATTGTGAACGGCATCGTGGGCATCCTTACCCCATGAGAAAGGACCATGGTTCTTTACGAGTACGCCCGGGGTATGTACCGGATTCATGCCTTCAAAACGTTTCACGATTACGTTTCCAGTTTCCATTTCGTAAGCTCCCTTCACTTCTTCTTCTGTCATGTCGGCAGTGCAGGGGATGGCTTCGTGGAAATAGTCGGCGTGAGTCGTTCCGATGTTCGGAATATCGCAGCCTGCTTGTGCCCATGCGGTAGCGTAGGTAGAATGTGTATGTACCACACCTCCGATTTCAGGAAAAGCTTTGTACAATACAAGGTGAGTCGGTGTGTCGCTTGAGGGACGTAAGTTTCCTTCTACCACGTTTCCTTCCAGGTCGACTACTACCATGTCTTCTGCTTTCATTTCATCGTAAGACACTCCACTGGGTTTGATAACCACCAGTCCGCTTTCACGGTCGATGGCTGATACGTTTCCCCACGTGAAAATAACCAGTCCGTGTTTCACCAAATCCAGGTTGGCATGAAACACTTCTTCTTTCAGTGCTTCTAACATATTCTTAAAGTTTGAATTTTGGATCTTTCTGATAAACCTTGTCATTGAATTTGTAGAGAGAGGCTCCTCTTCTTGATCCAGTTTTATCAATTTTATCAGTTTTTTCTATAAATCCCATCTCTGCAATACGCTTGCGGAAATTTCGTTTGTCCATCGGTTCACCGTAAATCGCTTCGTACAAACTTTGAAGCTGCGTCAGGGTGAACAGTTCTGGCAAGAGGTTGAAGCCTATAGGTGCCCTTGAGGCTTTTTGCTTCATGATGGCACGAGCTTTCTCGACCATTTCATTGTGGTCAAAAATCAGGTCGGGCAATTCATTGATGTTTACCCAGAAAGCATTGTGCTGTTGCACCAGTTCACGGTCATATTCATTGATATTGATTAAGGCATAATAAGCCAGTGAAATAACTCGTTCGCCCGGATCGCGGTCTACAGCTCCGAATGCGCCAATCTGGTCCATGTATACATTTTCCAGTCCGGTCAGTTCACTTAATACGCGTTTGGCTGCATCATCAGCACTTTCGTTTTCCTGAATGAAGCCTCCCATCAGCGACCATTGTCCCATTGCAGGTTCGAAGTTTCTTTTGAGCAGCAATAGATTCAGTTCGCCTTTGTCGAATCCGAAGATAATACAGTCGATTCCGACATAAAATTTGGGATTATGATTATAGTATGTGGTCATGAAGTTCGTGACTTTTGGTTCTTTACAACTTGGTCTCTTTTGGTCTTTGTTATTTTTCTACTGTAAACTTGAAGATACAGTGGCTGTGGTAAGTTTGTCCCGGAGCCAGAATAACAGAAGGCCATTGGGGTTTGTTGGGACTGTCAGGATAGTGCTGTGTTTCCAGACATACAGATGCACGTTGCGGGTATGCGATGCCTTTCTTTCCCTTCACTGTTCCGTCCAGGAAGTTTCCGGTATACACTTGAATACCCGGTTCGTCTGTATACACTTCCAGGCTGATACCTGTGGTCGGGCTGGTCAGTTTGGCTGCCACCTGATTGATGTCACCTTTGGTTTTCAATACCCAGTTATGGTCAAATCCGTTACCGAATTTCACTTGTTCGTTAGAGAAATCGGTCACTCCTTCGCTGATGGCCTTCGGTGTGTTGAAGTCGAACGGAGTATCTTTTACTGCCATCATTTCACCTGTTGTCATGAAGGTGCTGTCTACCGGAGTAATACTGTCGGAAGCTACGTAAAGCAGATGATCTGTAGCAGGTTTAGACGGGTCACCATTCAAGTTGAAATAAGAGTGGTTAGTCATGTTGATGACTGTTGTCTTATCTGTAGTAGCATCATATTTGATGTCGATGGCATTGTCAGCTGTCAGTGAGTAAGTCACGTTGGCAGTTACATTTCCTGGGAAGTTATTGTCTCCATCAGGTGATTTCATGGTCAGCACGATGGTGCTGTCATTGGCTTGGTTGGCTTCGTATACCTGATACTGCCATCCGGTAGGACCACCGTGCAGGCAGTGACCGAAGTTATTGGTAGGAAGCTGGATTTCCTGTCCGTCAATAGTAATTTTTCCTTTGTTGATTCGGTTGGCATAACGGCCGATGGAAGCTCCGAAGTCACTTGGAATATTCTGATAGTCAGCTATGCTGTCAAAGCCAAGAACGACATCTGTCATCTTTCCATTTTTGTCGGGAACCATGATTGATACGATTCGTCCTCCGAAATTCGTTACACAAACTTCCATTCCCTGACTGTTCTTCAGAGTGTAAAGTTTGATAGGTTTGGTATTTTCTGCTGAAACCTCAAAATTAGCAGGGTTCAAGCCTGATAATGTCAGTTCCGGTTGTTGGGCTTGCTTGGAAGCACAACCGCTCAATACTGCAAGGATGATACTTGCCCCTAAAAAAGATTTGTTCATGCTTTTCATATGAAATTGTTGATGTTTTTATCTATGGTGTAAAAGTAACACTTAAAACGATTGCTTGTTCTTTTTTTTCAGATGTTTTTCAACATAGAATGAGTGTTTTTCAGTAGTTTCTATAAAACAATGAAGAGGATATGCAGCTTTTTTACATATCCTCTTCATTTATAAGTTAGTTTTTATGGATTACCAGAAGTATGCATAGAACAATGCGCAGAGAACTACAACGCCCAATGTGGCAATTACATCCCACATATTCCAGCTTTCGCGAATAGCTTTCTTGTAGTCGCCAGTGAAAGTGATAGCTGCAATTTGTTCAGATGTCGGTTTGGCAGTAAACATGGATACTACGTACATCATGATAACGATGAATACCAGTAACCATACCTCGAAGATAAGCCAGTTAGTCTGCCAGAACCAAGAAGTGCATTCCCAGAACGCTCCGTCCATTACCGCTTTACCAGAGTCAGTGATTACATTAGTCAGCAAGCGCAGCATACCGATGAGGAATCCTCCGATAAGTCCCCATTCACCAGCTTTCGGTGTGATACGCTTAGAGAAGATACCCAGTGTAAATACGGCTACCATGGCAGGAGCAATCAAAGATTGAATATCTTGAAGATAAGAATACAGGTTACCCATGTTCATCATGATAGGCATCCATGCCAATCCCAACAGTACGACAACGACTGTAGCTACACGTCCTACCATTACGTAGTGGCTTTCGCTCATACCCTTTTTCATAGGTTTGTAGAAGTCTTCTGTAAACAATGTCGCGCAACTGTTAAAGAATGCGGCCAAAGAAGCTACGAGGGCGCAGATGAAACCGATGGTTACGATACCTTTCACACCTGCAGGCAGGATATTCTTTACCATCATGGCAAAAGCACCGTCTGTGTCATGTGTGTTGGTTATATCCATTACGATGTTGCTGCCGGTTTTCTGTGAGAGTGCGAATGCTACCATACCCGGAATCAGGAACATGAAAACAGGCAACAGTTTGAAGTAACCGGCTGCGATTGTACCGCGGCGTGCGCGTGCCATAACCTTGCGGTTGTCTTCTCCTTTAGTCTGTCCGAGCACACGCTGTACGATGTGCTGGTCTGTACACCAGTACCAGAAACCGATGATAGATGCTCCGAGGAATACCACGTAACCTGGGAATTGCGGATACATCGGGTCAGCTGGGTCAGTGTGGAACATATGAGTTGTTCCGAAACCGTCGTGTGCGGCATTACAAACAGCCATCATTTGTGACCATCCTTCTGAGATACTGCCATCGCCAAGCATATTCAAGCCCAGGAACAAAACCAGGAACGAACCGATGATAAGAATAGGAGTCTGGATGGCAGAAAGTGTCATTACTCCTTTCATACCTCCGAACACAGTGAAGATAGCCGTGATAAAGATAAGGCCAATTGCTCCCCACCAGAATGGAAGTCCAAGTAAGTATTCAAAGAAGATACCACCAGTAAATGCAGTAACAGATACTTTTGTCAATACGTAGGCAATCAGTGTAATGATAGACAACCATGAACCAGTACGTTGTGTGTAGCGGAATTTCAGGAAGTCAGGCATGGTGATAATCTTGCCCATTTTGTTGTTTAATAGCTGATAAAACGGAACGAACAGCCAGCCTAGAATCAGGATCATCCAACCCTGCATTTCCCAGTGTGCCATACCTACACCGTCTTTTGCACCTGTACCGGCCAATCCTACAAGATGCTCAGAACCGATGTTTGCTGCGAAGATGGCAGCACCGATAATGTACCAAGGTTCCCCTTTTCCGAAAAGGTAGTCCTGACTGTCGGCACCTTTCATTTTTTCCTGATCTTTCTTTATTGCACGGTAAACAGCCCATACAATAGCCATGACTCCAACGGCGAGAACCAACCAGTCGAGCCAAATAAATTCAGTTGAATTCCAATTCATAATAGTATTATTTTAATTATTTGTGTATTGATTTCTCGGTTATCAAAAACTGGTTCTATTTCATTTGTTTTTCAAAGTGTATTAGTAACACTAATTTGAATGCAATATTACGGATAAGTGTAAAATTACACTAATAAAAACCCATGTTTTAGAGCATGTTTCCTTCTTTTTTTTCATCCTCTTTCGTTTTTAACATTTCAGCGGACAACGAAAGTAAAAAACTTCTGTAGACTTTTGAGTATTTTTACGTGTCCGTTCGTATTAGTATATGTGAAAATAAAAAACTAGAAGATATGAAAAGGCTGATTCTTTTGCTGTGCCTGTCTGTAGTTATAGGGGCGGTACATGCACAAACCGGGCGGTTAGACTTGAAGCTTCCGCAAGGACATCCCCGCTATCTGACCACACAGGAGGGGAAGAAAGAAACTCAGGAGTTGATTAGAAAGGCTCCTTGGGCAAAAGTGGCTTCGATAGCGGACAGATATATGTTCATCTGTCAGTGGGCGTTGAAAAAACTGGCCAATTATGGATTCGACGCGGTCACAGGTATCATTGAATGAGTATGGAAGCGAAGTTAATCATAGTATGTCAACTGCATTTGTATGGAATAGGGCTACATATGATGCTGCTTTCATGACGGAAGGATTGAACCGCATAAAGGATATGCTGTATTCCATATTAAGGATTAGCTGACGCTTATTTTCGTGGTACGTCAGAAAGGAGAAGCTTGGAACCGTCCTTTCATTCAGTTGGATGCAGATGGAGTAAACATTCGTACGGATGTGCCGGCCAATATATTGCTACGGAAGTAGAATGGAATATGGATGTACATGGTTATGGCTTTTTGCCAGGTATTTGTAGGGTTAACGTATTGACAGTTTTGAAGTAATCTGATAAATACTTTGGAGATAAGCAGGAAACCTCTTGTCGTTTATTATGTTTCCCGAGGCGAAACCGTATGTTTTCAGCAAAGAAACCCTACATTTTCGTTTCGGGAAACATACGGTTTGCACGGGGGAAACATAAAATATGCGAGCGAGTATTTCTTTCTATGTACTTACGTTTTGCGTTAAGTAAATACAATGAATAAAGATGGTTTATTCTTATTTTTTCAGCATCTGGAACAGTTTGTCCAGTTTTGGCGACATGATAATCTCCGTGCGGCGGTTCTTAGCGCGTCCTTCTGCTGTTTCATTGTCGGCCACTGGCATGAATTCTCCACGTCCGCTAGGTTGTATCTGCAGTGGATTGACCTTGTATTTTTCAATCAGGATACGTACTACAGAAGTTGCTCGGATTACGCTCAGGTCCCAGTTGTCCTTGAATTGTGCGGTATGAATCGGTTTGTTGTCGGTGTGTCCTTCAATGCATACGTCAATTTCAGTCTGTTTGTTCAGCACCTCGGCCAGTTTACCCAAGGCTTCTTCGCCACGCTTGTCCAGTTTGGCACTTCCGGATTGAAACAACAGTTTATCAGACATGGCCACATAGACCTTGCCATTCTGTTCTCGTACGGTCAGTTCGTCACTGCTGAAGCCAAGCAAGGCATCCTTTACACTGTTGAGCAGATTTTGCACCTGGGCATTTTGCTGGTCTATCATGCTTTGCAGTTCTTGAATGGTTTTTTCGCGTTCATCCAATTCTTTTAGCTTTTCACCGAGCAACGCATTCAGTTTTTCCTGCTCATTCATGTTGCTCGACAGCAGTTGCTGGTAATGTCGGATTGAGGTCCCTTTTCGGCTTGTATCTTGCTGCAATTGGGCAATCTGTCCACGCATTTTGTCCATTTCGTTATGGCATTCATTTAATTGTCCTTGCAGCTTATCGCCTCTGGAAAGAGCTTCTATTCTTCCGTTCTCTGCAAGAAGGAATTTTTTCTTGGTGACACACGAGGTGCTGCTTATCATCAGTACTCCGGTCAGCACTATTACATTTAATCTTTTCATAGTCTTATATTTTTTCAAAAAAATGTGGTTCTATTTTTTGTGTGAAGGACACCCGTTGCATCCGCTACATCCGCATCCACATCCGTTTGAATTTCCTTTTCGGCGGATAAGGGTACGGAAAAGGTGCCTGCCAGCCCAGAGAAGGCAGCAGGCTACAATGATATATACGAGAATGTCTTGAATATCCATAATGGTAAAAATTATTAGATGAATAAACTTCCTATCTGATAGACTCCGAATGACACAATCCATGCCAGTACGGTGGTGTAGGTTGCAGCAAAGATAGCCCATTTCCATCCACCGGATTCCTGCTTGATGGCAGCTAAGGTTGCAATGCACGGGAAGTAAATCAGTACGAACAACATGTAACCGTAGGCTACGAGTGGTGTGATGGGGATGCGTTCGGAAAGATCGACGGAATC
Organism: Phocaeicola sp. ICN-14070; assembly: GCF_037892625.1. Taxonomy (NCBI): domain Bacteria; kingdom Pseudomonadati; phylum Bacteroidota; class Bacteroidia; order Bacteroidales; family Bacteroidaceae; genus Phocaeicola; species Phocaeicola sp. ICN-14070. The sequence goes on from NZ_JBBKBF010000034.1 coordinate 14,114, forward strand.
TACATCGTCCTCGTTGGTGTAGAGCACTCCCAAGGTACTTACCACAAGTTCTTTGGCTCCGATTCCCGACAGAATACCGATACCCATCTTCCAGTCGAATCCCAACGGCTCGATGGCGGGTTCAATGGCTTTTCCTAACTGGCCGATATAGGAGTTCTCCTGTTGCTCGGCAGTGGTTTCGTATGCTTCGTGGTTAGGATAGTATCCCAGAAACCAGATGATAATGGAAGCTACCATGATGATTCCACCCATCTTTTTAAGGTACTGCTTTCCTTTCTCCCATGTGTGGCGCAGCACTACTTTGGCGGTTGGCATGCGGTAGGGAGGAAGTTCCATCACGAAGGGGCTGTCATCGCCTTTCACCAGGAACTTGGTGAAGATGCGGGCCATGAGTACGGCCAGCAGGATGCCGATGGCATAGATGGACAGCAGAATCAGACTGGCTTTGCCGGGGAAGAATGCGCCGATCATGACCAGGTAGATGGGAAGGCGGGCACTGCACGACATGAGCGGGTTCACTAACATGGTGACCAGCCGTGCCTTGCGGCTCTCGATGATACGCGATGACATGATGGCAGGTACGTTACATCCGAATCCCATGATGAGCGGGATGAACGATTTTCCGTGAAGTCCCATTTTATGCATGATTTTATCCATGATAAAGGCTGCACGTGCCATGTAGCCGGAATCTTCCATAAAGGAAATAAAAAAGTAGAGCAGCAGGATATTGGGCAGGAAGACAATTACGCCTCCTACACCACCAATGATTCCGTCAATAATCAGGTCTTTCAGCGGGCCCGGACTCAGGAAGGTTTCTGTTCCCTGTGCAATAAGTCCCACGAACCATTCGATGGCTTGTTGCGGGTATTCTCCCAGTACAAAGGTTCCTTCGAACATGATGTACAAAAAGATGAAGAAAATGGGGAATCCCCAGAAACGGTTGGTCACGATGCTGTCTACCACTCGTGTAAACGCTTCCGTGTCATGATTATTTTGGGTGAAGGTATCCTTCAAGGCTCCTGAGATAAAGCCATATTTGGCATCGGCAATGCATTGTTCGCTATCGTCATTGCCCAGCTCACGCAGACGTGCCGCTTCGTTGTCTCTGATAGCTAGGATTTCTGCTCCGTTGGGGAGGGGAGCGATGACGCGTGTCTCTATATCCTTGTCATTCTCCAGTAACTTGATGGCCAGAAAGCGGGTAGAGTATTTGTGACGGATATTTTCGTTTTTACTGATTTCCCTCTTTACGTTGTCGATGCTCCGTTCAATTTCCGGTCCGTGGTTGATGTGGATGTGGCGGATAAAACCTTTGGCGGTGAAGTTGTCTTCTTCGCCTGCCCCTTCATACTTATGTCCGGGCACATAGGCATCGTGCCATTCGCGGAAGTCGCGGAGAATTTCGTTCTTGATTTCTTCTTTCTGTCCCATGAAGTCGGCTCCCTCATACAGACCGATAATAACGTGGAACAGGTTGTCAATGCCTTCGCCCGTACGACTTACTGTCGGTACCATAGGTACTCCCAACAGTTCGCTCAACTTGTGGTAGTTCAGTTTGTTGCCGCTGTGCTGCAGGGCATCGTACATGTTCAGTGCCACTACCATGCGCACGTTCATATCAATAAGCTGGGTAGTGAGGTAGAGATTACGTTCCAGGTTGCCTGCATCCACCACGTTGATAATCACATCGGGTGTTTCCTCGATGATGTGTTTACGCACATAGAGTTCTTCCGGGCTGTAGGCCGAAAGGGAGTAAGTACCTGGTAGGTCCACCAGACGGAAGTGATAACCTTGAAAATCAAAGAAACCCTCTTTGGCATCTACGGTCACACCACTGTAGTTACCCACGTGTTCGTGTCCACCTGAAGCGACGTTAAAAAGTGAGGTTTTTCCGCAGTTCGGATTTCCCACCAATGCCACATTGATGGTACGTCGTTTTCCCTGAGCAATGTTTTTCATTACCTCATCGCTTACGGGGATACCCTGCGAAATAGGTTCATGGTAAGTATCTGTGGCGGCTGTACGTCGTGCTTCTTCTTCGCTGACGATTTCAATCATATCGGCTTCCTGTCGGCGGAGGGATACTTCGTAACCCATTATTTTGTATTTGATGGGGTCTTTAAGCGGTGCATTGAGTACCACTTCCACTGTTTTTCCCTTAATGAACCCCATTTCAATGATGCGACGGCGAAATCCTCCGTGTCCGAGGACTTTGATGATGACGCCTTTTTCGCCAGTTTTCAATTCAGAGAGTTTCATGTTTTATTCACTGTTTTAATTCGATGCAAAGATAGGGCATTGCATCTTTTTCTGCAAACTATTTAGAATGTTTTTAAATTACAGTGTCTGTATGGAGCTTTTTCATTTTTATCTCTAAGTTTGTACTATGTTTATAAGGAAAGTCAGTCAGTTTATAGAAGAAAAGCACTTGTTGGGCTTTGGCGACAAAGTGCTGGTGGCATTGAGCGGTGGGGCCGACTCGGTGGCTCTGTTGCGGGTGCTTCTGCGTTTGGGCTATGCATGCGAGGCGGCTCATTGTAACTTTCATCTCCGGGGAGAAGAGTCGGTGCGTGATGAGCGTTTTGTGCGGGCATTAGCTGAAAGGTTAGGAGTGCCTTTGCACGTGATTCATTTTGATACAAACGCTTATGCTGCTTCCCATAATGTGTCGGTCGAGATGGCAGCCCGTGAGTTACGTTATGACTGGTTCGCAAAATTGCGCCAGGAATGCGGAGCAAAGGTGGTGGCGGTGGCGCATCACCGTGATGACAGTGTGGAAACGTTTCTGCTCAACCTGGTGCGGGGAACAGGTATCAACGGTTTGCAGGGTATCCGTCCGGTGAATGGAGATGTGGTGCGCCCGTTGCTGTGTGTGAGTCGTGTGGAGATTTTGGACTATCTTTCTTCGTTGGGACAGGATTATGTGACAGACAGCACCAACCTGCAGGATGAGTTTGTGCGCAACAAGCTTCGTCTGAATGTAATTCCGATGCTGGAAACCATCAATCCGTCAGTGAGTGATACGATTGCGGAAACTGCACGCAGGTTGTCGGATGTAGCACAGGTGTATCAGGAGGCTATACAGGCAGCTAAGCAACGGGTGATGCCTGATGGGGAAACTATTGATATTCCTGCTTTGTGCAGGGAGCCGGGTGCACAGAATCTGCTTTTTGAACTGCTATATCCGTTGGGGTTCAATGCGGTACAAGTGAATGATGTGTTCCGTGCATTGCATGGAGAATCGGGACGGATATTTTATAGTCGTGAATGGGTTTTATTAATTGATCGTAATCGGTTGATACGTCGTCCGTCGGGAGAGGTGGAACCTCAGCCTGAGTTATGTCTGGAACGGATGGAAGTAAATCCTCCTTTTTCTGTTCCTCATAATAATAAAGAAGCTTATGTGGATGCAGAGAAAGTACAAGGTGAGCTGACTTTACGCAAATGGCAGTCAGGAGATAAGTTTATTCCGTTTGGGATGAAAGGCTTTAAATCTGTTCGTAATTATTTGCGTGACAAAAAGTTCTCTCGTTTTGAAAAAGAACGCCAGTGGGTGGTGTGTGATGGCGACCGTATCGTGTGGCTTGTGAATGAACGGTTGGATAATCGCTTCCGAGTAACGTCAGAGACACGGTTTGTTATAAATCTAAAGCTTGTCTAATTGCATTATCTGCAGTTTTTTGTATTAAAAGATGCAAAAAAAGAGAGGGTAAAGTTATCACATTGAGGGAATTGTATTTACTTTGAATACGTTTAATTTAAATTGTAGTCAGAATTATGAACGAATTAATTGCAAAAATCAAAGAATTGAATGCCGCTTTGGTTGCAGATGCTGAATTGCAGGCAGAAAAAGGTAACAAAGCTGCAGGAACTCGTGCCCGTAAGGCATCCTTGGAGTTAGAAAAAGTTTTGAAAGAATTTAGAAAAGTATCTCTGGAAGAGTCAAAAAAATAAATAGTTTCAAGACGGACTCATGTCTGAGGGAGAGAGGTTATAGCCGGTGCGGTTAAGATGCACGCTATAATCTCTCTTTTGTTTTTTTATCACACGGAGAGGTGCTTATTAAAGGGGAACTTCGTACATTTGTGTGGACTTGTACGAACGTGTTTATGAAGGGATTTCGGAAGATTGGACTAGTATGTATGGTGTGTGCTGTGTGCGGCATGCTGTGGCTTTCGTGCAAACGTCCGGTACATCAGAGGGTGTACGCACAGGTCGATTCATTGAACCGTGTGGCGTATGAGACACATTATAAGGATCTTTCTTTATCTTCTAAAGCTGCTACAGAAGCTTGGAGGTTGTCCGAAGGATATGCATCGGGCAGGGCAGAGGCATTGAACAATATGGGCTTCTGTGCATTCATGCGAATGGACTTTGAGCATGCAGCACGTTTATTTCAAAAGGCTTCAGAAACCAGTAATAACGAGATTGAGCGTCTGGTGGCCGATGTCGGGATGATGAAAATCTGTCAGCGCACTTCCATGAACAATGAGTTCTATGATTATCATAACAGTGCATTACAACGTATCCGGCGTCTCAATGAGGATCGGTTTTCGCTTGAAAAGAGTGGGCTGGAAGGGCGGTTGAATTATGCGCTTTCGGAGTTTTATATCGTATCGGGAATTTATTATTATTATTTGCAGCAGGACAAAGAGTCTATGCAGGCTATCAATGCTGTGCCGGAAGAGGCTTTGAAAAATGATACGGCGCAATGGCTGTACTATGCTTATATGCGTGGATCGGGGGGTATGTACGAGGCGCCTACACGTGAAGAAGTGACTATCGGAGAGTTTGGGTATCTGGTACAGTGTCTGCAAGTAGCTCAGTTCAGGGGATATACCTATTTCGAGGCTAATGCGCTTCAAGCGATGGCCGAGCTGCTAGTGTTCCGCAGTAATCGTTTGTTGCTGAGTGAGAAAAGGGCGGGAATGCTTCGCTTGGTCAATCCCGACAACTTGCCGGTGGACAGTCTGCCGCTAGTTTTTGCTAGGGATGCGTTGAGTTTATTCAAACGCTATGGTGACTGGTATCAGATATCGGGTACTTATCGTACCATTGCGACGTTCTATAATTATACGGGACAGCCTGAAAAGGCATTGGTTAATCTGAAGAAGGCCTTGAATTATGTCAATCTGCATCACGAGAAATATTACCATTGCAAGGATTCACTCGACCGCTTGCAGGCATATCTACCAGGAGACGGCACTTCCATCGAATTGAAATGGATTAATGACGAGGGTATCAATACGGTGCCAGAATGGATAGCCCGGTTACGGGAACAGCTGAGTCGTACGTATTCTGCCATGGGATGCAAGGCAGAATCGGATTATAATCGCAATGTGTATCTGGATATTTTGGACTATACCCGGCAGGATAAGGAATTGGAAAGTCGTTTCTTGGCGTTGGAAAAGGAAACCGGACAGTTGAATGTGTTGCTGTGGCTTGTGGTAGCAGGTTTCTTGGTATTAGTCGTATTATTTATCTGGCTGAACCGTTCCTGGAGGGTGAAGAATACGATGTATCTCATGGAACTCAAGCGCATTTTAGGGCTTTGTCAGCAGATTACGGGAGCGGTACCTGTTTCGGCAACCAGCAGGGAAGAGGTGGCCTATGCGGTAGTAAAAGTGATGAAACCAGAACTGGCAGAATTGTTTGGTGTGCGTGATGTGTGCATTACATTCTGCGATGAGGAAGAGAGGGAGGAAGAAAATGTGGAATTGCATGAGGGTACTCCGTTAGTGTATGACCTTCAACTACCCGACAGGGAGGTGATTGTGGGAAAACTGTGGATGTGGTTTGCGGTTCCTGTGCGAAAGGAGGAGCAGACACTTATCCGATTGCTATTACCTTACCTGGCCTGGACACTGGAACATGGCATGAACCTGGTTTCGTTAGGTGAGGAACAGCAGAGACTGGAAAAAGAACAGTACGTCCATGAACTTCACCTGATGGAGAACAAACGTCAGAATGAAGTGAAAAAGGCGTGTTTGTCGATTGTGACAGGAATCGTACCTTATATTGACCGTATGGTAAACGAGGTACGAAAACTCCGTACACTTCCGGCTGCAAATACAGAAACTATACAGCAGGGGAAGTTAGGCTATATCGATGAGCTGGTGACAAAAATAAATGAATACAATGACATTCTGGCTTTATGGATTAAGATGCGGCAGGGTACACTAAGCCTGAACATTGAAAACTTTGAGTTGCAGGAGTTGTTTGCGATGATTGCCAAGGGACGTCGTTCTTTTGAATTGAAAAAACAGACGCTGACCGTAGGAGAAACAACGGCTTGTATAAAAGCCGACAAGGCATTGACGCTCTTTATGATGAATACATTGGTGGAAAATGCCCGTAAATATACGCAGGAAGGTGGAAAAGTGAGTCTTTCCGCAGAAGAAACTCCCGACTATGTGGAGATTGCAGTGGAAGATAACGGACCGGGTCTTTCGGAAAAGGACCGTATGCGTATCTTGGGAGAGAAAGTGTACGATTCGGGGGCCATTGGTATGGATACTGCCACGGATGCGGCAGAGCTACAACGTCAGAAAGGTCATGGTTTCGGGCTGATGAACTGCAAGGGAATTATTGAGAAGTATCGGAAGACGAACAGCTTGTTTGCGGTTTGCCGGTTCGACATACAAAGTACGCCAGGAAAAGGCAGTCGTTTCTCTTTCCGTTTGCCCAAAGGAGCGCGGCGGATGGTCGGACTTTTGTGGATAGGTTTGTGTCTGCTGTTAGGAGTAGCTTGTTCTTCCCAACCGGAGTCTGTCTCGCATACGGTCAGCAATGAAAAGGTGGCTCCGTATGACAGTTTACTGGCTATTGCCAATGATTATGCCAACTGGGTATATGAGTGCAATGTGAACGGAGAATATTCCACAGCATTGATGTTAGCCGACAGTGTATTGTATTATATGAACGCTCATTATCTTCGTTATTCGGGAAAAAGCGGTCCGTTGCTTCGGCTGGAGAGTGAAGGAGAGGGGGCTGAGTTGACTTGGCTGGCCCAGTCGTTCGATACGGATTATTTTATTTTGCTGGATGTGCGTAATGAAGCGGCTGTGGCTTCGTTGGCTGTAAAGGATTTTCGGAAATACCGCTATAACAATGCGGCTTACGCGGCTCTTTACAAACGTTTGAGTAAGGATAATTCTTTGGAGGAGTATTGCTTGCAGATGCAGCGTTCGGCCAGCAACAAGCGTATTGCCTTGTCTTTGTTCGTGTTGCTGGTTTGCGGATGCCTGGTAGCCTATTATGCGCTTTATCTTCGCCATCGCTTGCATTATCGTTACAACATGGAGCAGGTGTTTGTGGTGAACCGTACCATCTTTTCAGCTGCTTCTTGTACGGAAGGACTCGGTGATGAGGTGCTGGACCGGATTGTACGGAGTATGTTCAACGAGTTGAACGAGATGCTGTTGCTGGAGAATCTGGCATTGGCTGTGTATGACGAGGAAACCACTCATCTGAAAACGGCATGTTTTACCGCGGAAGAGAATGAAGAAGAATTGCATGAACGTCTCCAGCGGTGTTACGATTCGGGACAGATGCAGTGGAGCGGTGTCATGAAATGGAGTTTCTTGCCTTTGTGGGTAGAAACAGGAGGCGACAAACATTGCGTGGGAGTATTGGCTTTAAAGCTGGCACGTGCCTATAGTCGGGAAGAAGACCGTTTGTTAGTTGAAATGGTATGTAACTATCTGGCGGTTATTTTGTATAATGCCATTGTACAGGTGAACCGGAAGTTTCATGACATTGAACTGGCTCAGGATGAGGCCCGTCGTTCACTCTTTGAGGAGAATCAATTACATGTGCAGAATATGGTGCTCGACAACTGCCTTTCTACCATCAAGCATGAAACAATCTATTATCCGAGCCGAATCAAGCAAGTGGCCGATAAATTAAACGGTGAGGTTACGGGCGCACAACGGACGGAGTTGTTGGAGAATATGTCGGAACTGGTGGGGTATTACAAGGATATATTTACGCTTCTCAGCTCGTGTGCTTCACGGCAGCTGGAGGAGGTTACTTTCCGTCGTACGGAAGTGGGGGTAGCCGAGCTGGCAGAGGGCGCGGAGAAATATTTGCGTAAGGTGATGCGCAAGCGTAACTTTACGCTGGAATGGCAGATGGATGTACCTTCGCTATGGGTAACGGGTGACCGGGTTTTGTTGCTCTTTCTCCTTGAAAATCTGATTGATGAGGCGGTGCGTTATGAGACTTCCGGGACCTTACATTTGGAAGCAAAAGCAGAAGACGGCTTTGTACGCATGGATTTCATTGATATGCGACGGACTTATTCGCAGGAGGAATTGAACGCTTTGTTTTATCCCGACAGAGAGCGTATGTGTCCTTCAGGTGACGGACAGCGGTTGACAGGTACAGAATACTTGGTGTGCAAGCAGGTTATCCGTGACCATGACGAGTATGGCGGACGAAGAGGCTGCCGCATCAATGCTAGTCCTTGGCAGGGAGACGGAGGAGGAAAGGGATTCAGTGTGTGGTTTACCTTGCCGCTCAGGCAGAAGAAATAACGAATTGGAATGAACATAAAATCAAGACAAAATGGAGAAGTTTAAGGTTGTCATAGTAGAAGATGTCAAACTGGAATTAAAGGGAACGGAAGAAATTTTCCGTCACGAAATACCGAATGCGGAGGTCATAGGTACGGCCATGACCGAGGAAGAGTTCTGGAAGCTGATGGAGACGTGCACGCCCGATATGGTGTTGCTTGACTTGGGGTTGGGAGGTTCTACCACTATCGGAGTGGAGATTTGTGCCCGTCTTCACCGAGAACGTCCGGAGCTGAAGGTGCTTATCTTCACCGGAGAGATTCTGAACGAGAAACTCTGGGTGGATGCGCTTCGGGCTGGAGCAGTAGGCATCATCTTGAAGACCGGCGAACTGTTGACCGCAACTGATGTGCAGGCCGTCATGGATGGAAAGAAGATGGTGTTCAACGAGCCGATACTGGAAAAAATTGTCGCCCGTTTCATGCAGACGGTGGAAGTAGAACAGCGTCGTCAGGAGGCAATTATTGATTATGACATTGACGAGTACGACGAACGTCTGCTTCGTCACCTGGCTCTGGGCTATACCAAGGAAATGATAACCAACCTTAAAGGTATGCCTTTCGGTGTAAAATCGATTGAGAAAAGGCAGAATGAACTTGTAAACCGGTTGTTCCGCTCTGATGAACGGACTGGAGTCAATGCTTGTCGCCTGGTAACCCGTGCGTTTGAGTTGCGCATACTTGATATCGACAATCTGGAACCCGATGAAGAATAAATTCAGCCTGCATCCGGCCACCTGCTTCCTGCTACTGTTTTTGCTGGCTGCCTTGTTGTCATGGACCGGCAGTATTTATGAGTGGGAAGGTGTACGCAGTCTTTTGAGTGACGAAGGGCTGCGGTGGCTTTTGCGTACGCTTTTGGATGACTATATTCTTTCTCCTGTATTTCAAACTGTGGTGTGTCTTTTCTTTGGGGGAGGTTTGTTCCTTCATTCTGGGCTGGGCAATGCCTGTCACAGGATGGTGTCGGGTACCCGAAAATTCTCCCGAAAAGAGAAACGAGGAATGGGGCTGGCTGCTGTCACTTTTTTAGTGTATGTCGGGTTATGTGTGTTGCTGGCTTTTGGCCCTTGGAATACGGTGCGCAGTGCCATTGGTACATTGTCAGATTCTCCGTTGGCCGATGGCTTCTGGGGCGTGTGTTCATTAGGAGTAGCTCTGCCTTCCATAGTGTATGGCTTTGCTTCAGATTCTTATTTGGACGATTCGGATGTAGTAGAAGGAATGGCCTATCTTTACAAGTGCCGGGCTGCGTATTTTGTCGTACTTCTTTTCATCACGCTTTTTTTCTCTTCGCTGGAGTTTAGTGGACTGACAGATTATGCCGGATTGTCGGATGAAGTGTGTCGCGGAGTTTATCTGCTTTGCTGTGTACTTTTTCTTTTATAAAAAATAGGGATGTTTTCCTTGAAACGATTATCTTTGCCCCGTTATTTTCAACAAAAATCGGAATAAACGTATAAGATGAAAAAAATTGTATTATTTGCAGCAGCCGGACTGATGTCTTTGGCTGCTTGTCAGGAAAAAGCAGGCTATATCATTAAGGGTACAGCCGAAGGTGTGGCCGATGGCGATACCGTATTCTTGCAGAAACAGACAGAAGAAGGTTTTGAAGCACTTGATTCTGTAGTTGTAAAAAACGGAACTTTTGAATTTAAGGGAACTCCCGATTCTGTGGCTGTATCTCGTTTTGTAACTTACATGAAGGGAGATGCCCGTATGGCTGCCATGGTGTTTGTAGAAAAAGGAAACATTCAGGTAAATCTGAGCCCGATGGAAAGCCGCATTTCAGGAACACCGAACAATGATACTTATCAGAAGTTCATGGATGAATACCAGAAGATTGGTAAGGAGATGAACGACATGTACCAGAAGATCAAGGGTGATACTTTGTTGACTGAGGTACAGCGTGATTCACTGATGGAAGTTCTCGACAAGAAGGAAACAGAAGGTATGGACCGTATTTATCAGCTCGTGTCTGAGAATATTGCTAGTGCCGCAGGAGTACACTTGCTGACCATGTTCGGTTCTTCTTTTGAAGTAGAAAAAGTACAGTCTTTGCTGGAAAAAGTTCCGGCTGCTTTTGCTGAAAATGAAGAGGTAAAGGCTTTGAAGGAACATGTAGAGACAGTGGCTAAGACAGCTGTAGGAAAGAAATTTATCGATTTTACGCTGAATACGCCAGAAGGCAAACCGGTGAAATTGTCTGACTTCATCGCTGCCAACAACTATACACTGATTGATTTCTGGGCTAGCTGGTGCGGACCTTGCCGTATGGAAATGCCGAATGTAGTAGCTGCTTATGCGAAGTATAAAGCAAAAGGTTTCGGCATTGTAGGTGTATCTTTGGATAACGATGCGGAAAGCTGGAAAAAGGCAATCAAAGATTTGAATATCACTTGGCCGCAAATGTCTGATTTGAAAGGCTGGCAGTGTGAAGGTGCAGCTTTGTATGGTGTGCGTGCCATCCCGGCTACTTTGTTGGTTTCAAAAGACGGTACAATCGTAGCTCGTGACTTGCGTGGTGAAGACCTGGAAGCGAAACTTGCAGAACTGATGAAGTAATCAGCTTCCTCAAAGTAAAAACTTATTATAAAAGAAACGCGGACCCTTCGATAGAGAGGCCCGCGTTTTTTATTGGTATGTGAAGGAAGTTTTTTATACTTCCATCATTTTCTTGAGTTTTCCTGAGAGCAGGAAAAGGATAACGGCAGCTGCTCCGCTCATGAACACGAAAAGTATAAAGAAGTCGAACAAATTTTCAATGGGATAGCCCATGAAACTTTTACTTACTCCATGTTCCGGATAGTAACCGCTCAGCAGACCGGCAAACTTGTTGGCAGCCGAGGTACTCAGATACCATACGCCCATCAGCAGTGAAGAAAAACGGGCAGGCGACAGTTTGTAGACCAGCGAAAGTCCGATAGGTGCCAGACAGAGTTCGCCCATGGTGTGAATCAGGTAAAGACCGGTGAGCCATACCATGCTGACTTTCACACCCGGCTCAATGTCTTTCACTCCGAAGGCAATAAACAGATAACCTAACGCTAACAACCCCAATCCGATGGCCTGCTTGCGAGGAGAACTTGGTTCAATGCCTCTTTTACCCAGAAATGACCATACTGCCGCAAAGATAGGAGCCAGTGTCACAATCATAATAGGATTGAACGATTGGAAGTAGGCAGCGGGCATTTCCCATCCTCCGATATGGCGGTCGGTCTGTTCATCGGCAAAGAAGGTGAGTGAAGCGCCTGCTTGTTCGTAGGCTGCCCAGAAGAAGATAACGAAAAATGCAATGATGTAAATCACGCCGATATGCATTTTCTCGTGTCGGCTCAGTGAGTGGTCGGTAATGATAATCACCGGCATGACGATGGTAGTGGCGTAAATCAGTGAACCAATCCAGTCGGCGTCGGCAAACAGGTGCGCGCTGTCTGCATTCCAGTTGATGGAGAAAAGCAAGGTAAGCAGAAGGGTGCTTCCGATCATCAGAAGGGTGCGCGAAGTGGATTTCTGTGGAGAAGTTTCTGATTGCTGTGTGGTTGATGCGCTTCTTTGTGGGGCAACACCTACTGGATTGCCATCGGGGTCGCATATGTATTTGTTCTTGAAAATCTGAAATACGGTTGCTCCCAGTATCATGCCGATGCAGGCAGCCAAGAATCCCCATTTGAAGTCCTCCGGATGGCCGGTGTTCCCTACGAGTCCACATACCAGCGGGGCGAGAGTAGAACCCACGTTTACACCCATATAGAAGATGGTGAAGGCCGAGTCTTTCCGGTTGTCATCGGGTGTATAGAGCCGTCCCACCATGGTCGAGATGTTGGGCTTGAAAAAACCGTTTCCTAAAATCAGCAGTCCCAGTCCGCAAAACATCAGGTATTTGGCCAATGCCACCTCCTGAAAATAGCAGGCACTGAGGAACAGCAGGAACTGACCGAGTGCCATGGTCAGTGCGCCAACTACGATGGACCGTCGGTTGCCCCAGTAGCGGTCGGCAATGTATCCGCCGATGAGCGGAGTAAGATACACCAGTCCCGTGTAACTGCCATACACTTGTGAAGCCATTTCCTTGTCGAAAAGCAACGCCTGTACCATGTAAAGCATGAACAGTGCGCGCATGCCGTAGTAACTGAACCGTTCCCACATCTCAGTTACGAAGAGTAAATAAAGTCCTTTTGGATGCCCTTTTGTTTGATTCATTCTGTTTTTATTGATAAAATGTTAGTGAATTGATTGTTTTTGCAAAAATAGAAAATCATTCTTATCCCTGCAAATGAAAAAGCCATCCCAAAGAGTGAGATGGCTTTCAAGTATAATGTAAGTTTATGAATTTGTCAATGGATAGTCACTTGGTCCAGTTGCTGGTAAGTAGCAGTGATACGTTCCATGAATTCTGAAGTAGGAGCTACCGCCATAAGTTGCAGCACCAAATCGTTTACATCAGCTTTGCTGTCGAGCTTGAGTGCGCGTGTCAGATCATTAAGAGACTCTTCATAACGTTCTGTTTCAAAGTAGAGTTGCGCGCGCGATTTGTAGTTTTCTACATCTTCCGGATTCAGACGAATTGCTTCATTCAGGTCTGCTTCGGCACGTTCCCACATTTTCAGGTTAGTAAGCAGCACTCCTCTGGAATAGTGTGCAAACGAACGGTATTCTGTATCGGCTTCCGGAATAAGTTCCAGACTGGAGTTCAATGCCTGCAATGCCAGCTTGGTATCATTGCAGAAATTGCAGATTAGTGCCATGTAGCAATGTGCATATCCGTTGTCTGGATGTTCATTGATTTCTGCATTTAAATAGGTATAGGCAGCTTCGGGATTTCCTTCATTGAGGGCTTCCACTCCCTTTACGTAGTTTTCGCTTTCAGGGCGTTGAATATTTTCTCCATACATTTGTATGGTAGAAATAAAACAGCAAATCAGAATTGCTGAGAGTGTTTTCATGGTGGCTTTCATAGAGTCTAGTTTTTATTAACGGGCGCAAATCTATAAACTTTTTATTATACTGCAAAGATTTTGCAGAAAATATTACAATTAGATGAAGGTAATCCGTAAAAACTTCCCTATATTTGCAGTGGAGAAAAATCAGAATATTTTGAAAGGTATTTCGAATAAGTATAGATTCTAATTAAATAATATAGTAAACCTAATTTATTTGGTAACCATGAAATCACTTAATGAAATTATTGCACAATTCCCGGAGGTTGGAGAGGTGAAAGAAATAATTCCTTTGACAGCCGGTTTGATTAATCAGACTTATAAAGTTCAGACTGCAGATCCGCAGGCTTGCGACTATATATTGCAGTGTGTCAATCATCAGGTATTTAAGGATGTAGCACTTCTTCAGCATAATATTGAGTGTGTGACCCGTCATATTCGTGAGAAACTGGAAAAGGCTCATGAAATGGATATAGATCGCAAGGTACTTCGTTTTGTACCGACTGCCGAAGGAAAGACATATTATTTTGATGGAGAACGTTACTGGCGTGTGTGCGTGTTCATTCCTGAGTCGCAGACACTGGAAGCAGTAACTCCTGAATCTTCTTATCTGGTAGGTGTGAAGTTTGGTGAGTTTGAAGCTATGCTGGCCGACCTTCCCGAGAAACTGGGTGAAACTATCCCTGATTTTCATAACATGGAATTCCGCATGCAGCAGTTGCGTGAGGCTGTGGCACAGAATGCGGCAGGACGCATGGAGAAAGTGCAGTCGCTTGTAGATGAAATTGAAAAAGATGCGGAAGAAATGTGTGCGGCTGAACGTTTGTATCGGGAAGGGAAACTGCCGAAACGTATCTGCCATTGTGATACGAAGGTATCTAACATGTTGTTTGATAAAGACGGAAAGGTGCTGTGTGTAATCGATTTGGATACAACCATGCCAAGTTTCGTATTCTCTGATTTCGGTGATTTCCTTCGTTCTGCCGGAAATACGGCTCCTGAAGATGAACCTGATTTGAACAAGATTCATTTCAACATGGATATTTTCCGTGCCTTTGCCAAAGGATACATTGAATCGGCTAAGAGCTTCCTTACTCCGCTGGAAATAGAGATGTTGCCATACGCTGTGATGTTATTCCCATACATGCAGGCCGTGCGCTTCCTGGCCGACTATATCAACGGGGATACATATTATCAGATAAAATACGCTGAACACAACTATGTGCGTACGCTGGCACAGTATAAGTTGTATCAGGAAGCACGTCGTGCAGTTCCTGAAATGAAGGAGTATATTTCTTCGCTGCTGTAAATCAGTGATTTGAAAATCTATAAAGGCGCCTTGACATTCACCTTCTCAGAATGTCAGGGCGTTTCTTTTCAAACGCCTTTGCGTTTGAAGTAAAATGTACTTGCGTTTAAAAGAAAACGTCCTTGCGTTCGTAACGAAACGCAAGGACGTTTTTTGATTCATTTCAGTCAATATTTCCTATGGTAAATTTCTCAGGGTGTTTCCCTTTGAAATCTTTGAAATATAACTTGATTTCCTTCATGTCTTTTTCAATGTCACCCGTGGGCAAGAGGTATTTTCCTGCTGTAATGCACTTCTTTTCATAATCTATTCCAATCAGTACAATTGGAATTTTTGCTCCCAGGGCAATGTAATAGAATCCCTTTTTCCAGTCGGGATTGGCCGAACGTGTTCCTTCCGGTGTGATGGCCAGATGGAATGTGTCACTTTTTTCAATGCGTTGCACCAGTTGGTCTACCATGGAAGTACGCTTGTCACGATGTACGGGGATACCTCCCATTTTCCGGAATATGATTCCCAATGGGAAGAAGAACCATTCCTTTTTCATCAGAAAACCCGATTCACGCCCTATGGCCGTGATAAACAATTTTCCGATGAACAAGTCCCAGTTGGTGGTATGCGGAGCTGCACAGATGATGCACTTCTTAAAATCGGGTACACTTACTTCTGCTTTCCAACCCAGCAGTTTGTGGTAGATAAACCGGCAGATAGCTTGTTTCATGTGCTGTTATTTCGACAGTTCTTCCAGTTTCTTGAATACGTTGTCTACTTCAGCATTGAAGTCAGCTCTCAGTTTCTTGTAGAACAGTTTCACGCTGCCCGGTTCTGTGTGGCTGATGCGGCTGATGATGTCATTACGCAGGTTAATAATCTGCAGGAATACCTCGCTGTAAGCTTCCCGTTTTTCTGCATTTGCGTTTGCCGATTCTACCAGGCAGAGTCCTGCTGCCAGTTCTGTAATATAATTGACTGTTTTTTTCAATGATCTTCTACTAGCCATAATTCTAAAGTTTTTAGTTAATAAAAAATGATTATGGTGTAAAGATACGATTTCTTTTGGAATATCCATGAAACAGTACCCGATTCTTGTGGATAAAAAACATTCCGTACTATTCCGGCGACCTGTGTTGAGTGAAGAAACAGTTACCGGAATGTACGAAATGAAATTAGTAAAAGAGAGATTGTATGAATGTGATTCTGTATTTATTTTTTCAAAAGTAAACGTCTATCCATTTTTATCCAAATCCGAATGTGGATTGCTGTGCTTAAGTAGTTGTTAGATAAAACTATTCATACTAAAATGCGGATTATGCGGGCGAAAAAATATGATATTTTTAGTTGAAAAATTGCTACCTTTGTAACAGTGGAGTAAAAACGTTATGAGACGAATACTAATTTATACAGGTGCAGGCTTGCTGCTGTTATTACTGTTACTGGCTGGTGGGTTATGGATTTTTCGTAATCATATTTTAAACCGGATGGCAGAAAGGCGGATAGCCAAACTGGAGCAGCACTACGGATTGGAAGTGAATTATGATGATTTGCGTTTTGAGGGAACCGGACGTCTTTTCTTGAACGGGCTGTCAGTTGTTCCCGAGAAAAGGGATACATTACTGACACTTCGGTCAGCCACGTTTAACTTGGGATTCTGGCAATTGCTGAAAGGAAATGTGGAGGTGATGGACATGGCGTTGGACGGATTGACCGTGGATTTTGTCAAAGAGAACCATCAGGCCAATTATGATTTCTTGTTCCGAAGCAGATCGGAGGGAGAAAAAGAAACGGAACGGGCCTCCGAAAAGGTGGGGTATGACAAGCGTGTGCAGACTTTGTTGAATGGAGTGTTCCGTTTGTTGCCTTCTGAAGGACGTCTCACTCGCCTGCATGTACGCGAACGGAAGGACAGCGATTCCGTCAGTTTGTATGTGCCGGAGTTCAATATTGAGAATCACCAGTTCCGCAGCCAACTTGCTTTTGTAGAAGAAGGACACACGCAGCATTGGGAAACGGAAGGAGAAATCAATGCCGGTGAACGCCGTGTGTCGGTCAGCATTCAGGCACCTGAACTGACTGTGCCTTACATTCGTCGCCGTTTGGGAGCAGAAGTGGCCTTCGACAGGTTGTGGTTAAGTTTCACGCAGCAGAAAGAAGACGAAAAAGTAATCTTACTTGGTCAGACAGAAGTAGACGGATTGAAAGTATTCCATCGTCGCTTGTCGCCGGAACGTATTAATCTGGATCGTGGTAAACTCGATTTTCAATTGAATGTGGAGACGCATGCCCTGGAACTGGACAGTTGCAGTACGATACGTTTCAATGATTTACAGTTTCATCCTTACCTGCGGGTAGAGTCGCCCAGCCACCTCATGGCTTCCATACATCAACCCCTGTTTCCGGCTAAGGAGCTTTTCAACTCCCTTCCGCATGGACTTTTTGAGAACTTGGAAGGAATTCGGGTGGAAGGAGAGCTGGCATACGATTTCGAACTGGATGCCGATTTGGCCTGTCCTGACAGCCTGAAGTTTTATTCCGACCTGCGTCCGCAGCATTTCCGGATACTGGGTTACGGAACAACCGATCTCAGCAAGATGTCAGAAGAGTTTGAGTATACGGCCTATGAGGATGAGATGCCCGTACGCACTTTTCCGGTGGGGCCGTCGTGGAATCATTTCCTTCCTCTCGATAGTGTGCCGCAGCTGATGCGCATGGCCGTATTGCAGAGTGAGGATGGAGGGTTCTTTTACCATCAGGGATTTCTTCCCGATGCTATTCGTGAAGCGATGGTTTACGACTTGAAAACACGTCGCTTTGCGCGCGGAGGAAGTACAATTTCCATGCAGCTGGTTAAGAATGTGTTCCTGAACCGCCGGAAAAACATTGCACGGAAACTGGAAGAAGCGTTGATTGTCTGGCTGATAGAGCAGAACCGACTTACCTCAAAGGAACGTATGTTTGAGGTGTATCTCAATATCGCTGAATGGGGACCGGGAGTGTATGGGCTGTTAGAGGCATCAGAGTTTTATTTTGGCAAGCGTCCGTCGCAACTGACGCTGGAAGAATGCATTTATTTGGCTTCTATTATCCCAAAGCCGAAACATTATCGCAGTTCGTTCGAAGCTAATGGACGGTTGAAAGAAAATCAGGAAGGACACTTCCGGCTGGTAGCCCGCAGGATGGCGGCCAAGGGAGTGATTTCGGAAACGGCTGCAGAAGGAATCGACTTGTCGCGCGTGGTGTTGACCGGAGAAGCCGGAAGATGTTTCGCTGACAGTCTCAGTCTCTCCATGCCACAGCCTGCTTCCTGAGTTATTCTCCGAGGATGGTAGCCACGATGCGCCGTCCTCCTCCGTGGTTGCGGAATTCACAGAGGTAAATTCCCTGCCACGTGCCTAAGTTCAGTCGTCCGTCGGTGATGGGGATAGACAGGCTGGCACCCACCAGTGAGGATTTGGCATGGGCAGGCATGTCGTCCCAGCCTTCCAAAGTATGGTCGTACCAGGATTCGCGTTCGCGCACAAGGTTGTTGAATATCTTTTCCATATCGTTGCGTACATCAGGGTCACAGTTTTCGTTGACTGACAATCCGGCGCTGGTATGCTGGATAAAAAGATTGAGCAGTCCGGTCTTGGGTAAGGCAGGCAGATGACTGAGCACTTCGTCGGTCACGAGGTGAAAGCCGCGCGCGCGTGCCCGGAGTGTGAAAGTAGTTTGTTGTATCATAATAATAAACGGTATGAAAGATTACAGATTTTATCCGTTCAAAGATAACACAAATCTTTCAGAAGGAGGGGGTATAGCGTGAAAAACCTCCTTTTACCACTCATTCAGCCATTCGTCCAGTGTTTTTCCATCCGTGAAGAGCTCAGGCTCCAGTGTTTGGATGCGTTTCTTCATCCGTGATTTCTGCTGGTAGACTGAAGTAGGAGAGATGGCCGAAAGTACGGCAATCTGCGATACCGTAAAATGAAGTTTGATAAGGATACAATATTGAATATCCATTTCCGTCAGATTCGGGAAACGGGTGGTGAGGTGTGAAGTGAAGTTATTGTACACGTCGTCTACCAAAGCAGCCAGACAACTTTTGTCTGCTTCTTTAATGAAGCGCGGGCTGTGGCGCAATTCGTTGATGAGCGGCTGTTCAGAGATGAGTCGTTCGGCCAGTCTGTGTTCTCTTTCCCTCAATTGTTCCATTTCATTGGTCAGCGTCTGAATGTGCTGGATATGGCTTTTGTGATTCACTTTTGGCTGGGTCGCATTTCGTTTTTCGTATATCTTTTTCAAACGATTCATCTTTTCTTTGGAGTTTATTTTTTCACGCTATAATTATACTTTTGGCAAAGTTAGCGCATTCTTGCTTACTTTAAAATAAATCCATATATACAGCCTTTGTTTTGTAAATGCTTGAAAAAGTGTGCTTTATGTTGTTTTCTTTTTGTATGTATATATACAGAGGGCCTTTTTTAGAATCTGTGAAGCCATAAATCCAGCGTTTCTCCTTCGGTAAAGCTGTCCGTTTTTTGTTGCAGGATGCGTTTCTTCATCCTTGATTTTTGCTGCGATACGGAGGTGGGGGATACCGCCATGAATACAGCTATTTGCGACACACTGAAGCCTAATTTGATGAGGCAGCAAAGTTGCTGGTCCAGCTCAGTCAGGTTGGGGAAAGCTTCCGTAAGCCGTTCGGTGAAATGCGGATAGATTTTGTTGACCAAGGTGGCAATCCGGACAAAATCCTCGGGTTGCAGAAAGCGTGGTTTGCTCCGAAGTTCAGCCACTAACGGGTGGGTGGAAATCAGTTGTCCGGTCAGTGTCTCTTCTCTTTCTTTGAGTCGTAGCATTTCGGTGGTGAGTTCCTGAAGATGTGGAGTTTTGAGCGGTGCGCTTTTCAATTGTTTCCAGTGCGCTTCAATCTGGTGTTGCAGATTTTGGTTGGCAAGATTCAGTTGCCGGTTCTGTTCTTCCAGTTGCTTGATGAGCGACAATTTTGCTTCCTGTTCACTGGCTTTCTGGGTAGAGAGTTGCATTTGCAGCTCTTGGATACTTTCATTGTTTTGTGCCATTAATACCTCGTTGTCCTTTAATTGCTTGCTGTACTTTTGCAGTTCGCTGGAAAGACGGCGAATGGTGCGTTCCTTCTTCTTCAGGTTCTGCTGGTAGAGGACGATAAGTGCCAGAATCACTCCTAATAGCAAGGACACAACTACTGCAATGCGGAGTTCCATTTGCTGGCGGCTGATGATGAGCTCGTAGTTCCGTTGTTGCAGCTGGGCTCTGGTTTCCTGTTGCCGCAATGCCGTATTGTGCTTGTCTTTGAGGTCTTCTGTGATGGAGTCGCAATACCGTCTGAATACCTGTCCGCTATATGGAAGGCCCATTCTTTCATTTAATGCGGACTGCATCTGATAATATAAGGACTTGAATGACAACATGATTCGGTCCTTTTTCAGCTTTTGCTCTTTGTCCATGCTTTGGGCAGCTTTATCCAAATAATAGAACGCCGAATCATTCTTTCCTAAGTTTATATAAATCTCTGCAAGGCTTAACTGGACAGCATACGGCAGGAAATCGGGATTGAGACGGATAAGCCGTTGGAATTGGGCGATGGCTTCCCTGTATCTGTGTGCTCCTACCAGCATACAGCCATGGTTTCGCAGAATATGATGGGCGAACAAGGTATCACCGGCCTCTAATGCCAGCTGAAACCCTTTCTCCGGACAATCAATGTTTGATGTATCTCCTCCCAACTGCGATACAAGGGCCAGTGAATATACCATCTGGTAATGTTCTTTCACCGGTAGTTTGTGGGCAATGCGAAGCATGTCTTCAATCATTGCTTTACACTCTAAAAAACGGCTTTGCTTGTATAGCACTTCCAGTTTCTTGCGCTGTAGCACTAACATGTTGGTGGTGTCTTTTCGGGAGATGGCCAGGGTAATGCCTTTGTCGAACACTGTGATGGCCTCATCGTTTGCTTCTTTCCATCTCAGGTACATGCCTTCGAGCAGGTAAGTATCCAGTAGTCGTGCGGTATCTGTTGGATGTTGGCGGTAGTAGGCAATAGCCTGATAGAGCAGGGAATCTTCTAACAGAGACATTTCCAGCTGGTAGTGGGCCATCGCCTTGTTCCATACCAGTTTCATCCGTTCCGTTTCCGGAAGAGACGTTTCATCCTTGATATTAAACAGAAGTTGCAAGGCAGAATCTGGTTGGTGATGATGCAGCAAAGAGTCTGTTTGTTGTAGCAGAGCACTTGCGTGCGGTTGCCTTGTGCAAGTAGCAAACAGCAGCAAGATGCCTGCTATATAGAGAATGGGTTTTATTTTGTGTTTCATGTGGCTGTTGATAAGGTGATATCACTTTTTCGTCATACAAATATAGCGATTTCTTGTTACATACGGTTCTTTTGGCTTTCACCAGCTCCGGTACCCTTGTATTTGCTCTTGGTAGCATTGAACTTGTAGCGCATGGTCAGTGAGACTCTTCTGAAATTGGTGATATAATCTGTCATGGTTTTGATGCCGCTATAAATAGTGCAATCCACATCATCTGTTTCAAATAGATTGGTGACCTGAAGCTGGAAACTCAGCCTTTCTTTGAAGAAACTCTTGTAGAGCCCCATAGACACATTCAGGGAGTTGATACCCATGTACATGTTCTGTGAATGTCCTTTGGTGTAATAAGTACCATCTACATCAAATAGGAATCCTGCCGGAAGAGTGAAACTGTTACGCCACACCATGATTGTCCTTGGTTTGCTCAGTGTGAGTTTGCCGTCCGGTCCTTCTGCATGAAACCACTGCTTAAAGACCTGTGCGGTAAGCTGCGGACTCCACCAGCCGATAGTAGGCGATAAGGTGATAGCTGATATGATATTGTTGTAGGGTTCCGTATTGACGGTCTTTAGCAAGGATATGGTAGGGGCAGCTTCCGAATAAGCTTCGCAAACCTGAATAATATCGTCTTTCGTACGGTTATAAGTAAAGCTGAAATTCACCCATTTATAGGATGCGGAAAATATGAGGTCCTGATTGATGATAGGTTTGAGAAATGGATTTCCCGTCTGGTAAGTATATCTGTTGCCGTAATATATGTTTCCTCTTAGCATATCGTATGAAGGACGCGTGATACCACCGCTATAGCTCAGCTGAATTTGTGTTTTTCCTATGGGAAAGTTTATGTTGACAGAAGGAAATACATTGTTGAACGTGCGGCTTTGTTCGTCGATGTGTTTTCCTTGCTCATAGTAGTCGAACTTCACGTTCTCGTATCTTACTCCGGCCTGCACATCTACCTTGCCGAACGAGTGTGAGTAGTCCATGAAAGCCGCAGTGGAACCTTCCTTTATTTTACTGTCATCATTGTCGAGGATGCCCTCTTGGTTGTGATAGAGGTTTGTTCTGCTGGTATGCGAATACTCACCGCCGAATGACAGATTCCCCTTCCATAAAGGATACGACACGATCAGTTTTGTGGCATACAATGTTCCGTTATTTTTATTGAAGGTATTGACATCGTTCTCCGTTTCTCCATTGGTGATTTCCCTTGTATGCTGGCTTTCTTTTTTTACGTTCCACAAACCGTCGGCATTGAAATCAATGTTCCAATCGCCTATCTGTCCGTTGTAGTAATAGTTCAGGCTGTGTCTTGTAGAAGGGTCTTCACCAATCATCGTACTTGCATTGTTTTCGTACAGTTCTTGGTCGGCGTAGATATTGGCTGTGTAACGCCAGTCGCCTGTAGAGTTGAAGTTTTTGTCCATATCGTAGCGTACACCCATGGAGTGTTTCTCATTGAACTGGTAGTTTAGTGAAAGAACACCTTGGACATTACTATTGGAGTTCTTTCCGTAAGAAGCATCCATTTTTTGTTCCCACAGTTTGTCGAGATAAGTCTTCATGCCAATCTGCTGGTTATTTCCGTTGCGGAATCTACCTCCGAACAATGTTCCCGACAGGTCGAAACCTCCTTTTCGGTAATTGAAATTAAACTGGTCAAAAGTAGTCCACCCGTACGTTCTTCGGTGTCGGGTTACAAAACGGTTATTAAATCCGAATCCTTCGCCTGCTGCTTTCTTTGTGATGATGCGAATGACGGCTTTCACGGAAGCATCGTATCTTGCTCCGGGATTCTTCACAACCTCCACGCGCTTGATTTGTTCGGACGATAACTGGTCAATTTCTGAATTGTCGCGTACCTTGCGTCCGTTGATGTAAATCTCGGCAGTGCCCGAGCCAAATACGTTTACTTCTTCATCTTCCGCAGAAACGCCCGGAATCTTGTTCAGTAAATCTTCACCTGTTCCAGCCTTTTCGAGTACACTACCCGTAACAGTGGTAATCATGGCATCACCTTTGAGTTGCATCTTGGGCAAATCGGCCTTTACCACTACTTCTCCTAACTGTTGTGTGTCTGATGTTAGCTGTATTACCCCTAAGTTGGCAGGTTGGACGGGTTTGTACACAGTGTTATATCCGATGGAAGAAATACGTACAAGCTGATTCGGTGTAGTGGTATTCAGACTGAACGTGCCGTCTTCAGCCGTGACGGTTCCCGTAACGAAGGTTGAGTCGGGGGGTGTCAGAAGAACTACGTTGGCGTAAGGAAGAGGTTGTTTGTTTTCGTCGATTAATTTTCCACTGACGGTCTGTGCGGCTATTTCACCGGCAGATGTGAGGCTGCATAATAGCAGGAGTGCTTTTCCAATTTTGTGCATACGATAATTTGTTTTTCTTATTATTTGCAAAGTGTGTTTGTCTACTTTTTTTGATAGTAGTTTCTGTATTGCAAATATAGAAAGAAGTATTGCATGTATGCGAAAAACGGTCTCTACAGGTTTGTTCTTGATAAAATCTGTATATGTCTGATTCATTGTCTTTTAAATATAACATCGGAGTCATGTATCTCTACAATTTGTGTTTTTTACGTTTTAAGAGCTGATAAGTTCTTGAAGAAAGACATTTTCGATAGTCTGTTTTTCTATGCATGCAGTTTTCAGAATAACAAATAAAGGACAACTTCTTGCGAGGCTGTCCTTTAAAATGTGATTAGAGTGTGATTTTTATAATGATTGTACAAGTTTATATGGTTATACCGGTTTCACGGTCTACATATTTGTAGTCTTACTTTCTGCATTGTGTTTCTTTGCATGAGGCAATAGATGACAGTTTTCATCAATCAGTTTTTCGCTTGCTGAGGAGCCTGCCAGAAGTATCGGTCATCGTTGACGGAATAGTTCCTCGGGTTCCGTTCCTCGCTGTCGCAGCCTGTAGGTTGCAGGAAGATGTAGTTGATGAGGTTCTCCCGGTCGCTTTCCGTGTTGAACCCGTAGCGTGTCCAGCTTTCCAGGTAGAACAGATTTTTGGCCATGTACTCGTACAGATAGTCTTCCGTCGTGGTCTTCTTTTCATTATTCCAGTTGGCTTCTTCGTTCACCCGGACTGGCTGGCCGTTTCTGAGGCGTGCACGCACTTCCTGTACGCTCAGCAGATTGCCCTGTCCGTCTGTCACCCAAGCATTGTTTGTGGGGTCTATCCAGAGCCATTTGCCGAGAGTGAACGAATAGACGGCGTTGATGACGTGGCAGTCGTTGATATACGTCTTCGGCATACAGGTAATGACGCGCGACGGAATGCCCATCGACAGGTAGCACTCGTTCAGTACCGTAGCCAACCCGCGGCAGTTCAAGCCCCGGCTGCCGTCCTTGCAGGCTTCAGCAAAATTGATAGAGTTATTCTCACCCTTCGGATTGCCGTTCTGCCCGTCGTGACGTATCTTGTCGTGGATATAAGTCAGGATACGTTTGATAGTAGCTAATTCATCGCCCACCACGGCTACGCTATCTAGCCGGAAATAGTCACGGACACGCTTCAGGTCGGGTTCGTCGGCCTGCGCATAGACAATCCGGGGCAGGCTGTCGACTGATTGTGTGCGGGTGTATTCTGGCGCATTCTGCAGGATATAAAGGTAATCGGTGGTTTCTTTCAGACGCTTCAGGGCGGGTTGTAGTTCAGGTGCGTCCAGAATGCCTTTCAGGTCTTCGTCGTTGGTTATCCTGTTGTAGCTTACTTCAATCTTTCCGCTGTCCAGTGCTTTGAGCAGGTTGTTGGCGGCTTCTTGTTTTTTCCCTTGTATTGCCTGGACGCTGGCCATGTTATAGTAGCTGGAGTATTTGAAGTAAGCATAGCCTTCGGCCAGTTGCGTCGCGTGTGCGTCGTATAAGTCGATAATCTTCTTGCAGAGGGCTTCGGCAGCCGAATAGTCCTTTCCGGTATATGCGTCAAAGAGCAGTGTGTTCAGCGAGTCGGTGGAAGCCAGAAACTTCCGTTCGGCATCGGTTTGTGCCGACAGGCTTGTAAAGCAGACTAAATGCAAAAGTAAAATCAGTAGGTGTCCTTTCAGTCTTTTCATGGTGTATTCTGTTTAAAAATTGGTTTTCAATAGGGCGTTCAGGTTATAAAACATTATATTCTTCAGTCGTACCTTTTATGACATTCATTCCTGGAACTGATATAAAACTTACATACGGTTCTTCTGGCTGTCGCCTGCTCCTGTTCCCTTGTACTTGCTCTTGGTAGCATTGAACTTATAGCGTAAAGTTATGCCAATATTTCTACGGGCTTCCATCTTTCCTGTCATCAGACGGTTACCACTGTAAACGGTTGATTTTGCCTGATATGAGTTGAAAAGATCATAGGCTTTCAGCTGAACCGAAAGACGGTCTTTAAGGAAACTCTTGTAAAGACTGATGTTGGCAAACCAGCACCATTCTTCGACCTTTGTATTTTCGTTGTCACCCGGAGTGTCAAAACCTAAATCTACATCGAGACTGATACCAAGAGGCAACTTGAAATTGTTGTTCCAGGCGAAGTTCAATATCGGATTATTGAAGTTTTCTGTTCCATTGGATGTTTCCACTTTATACCATTGTTGGAGCAGAAGAAAATTGAACTGGGGAGACCATAATCCGATGGTGGGAGACAATGTCAGAGTGGTATATAGCTTGTCACTGTTATACATGTTGTAGAAAGAATATAACGAAACGGTCGGATCATCTTCCGAATATGCCCTGCTCAGCTGTGTAATGGCATCTTCTCCGTGTATATATCGTGAATTGAGGTATATCCACTTGTATGACACATTCAGTGTAAGACGGTTTATCAGTGACGGTCTCAGCAGCGGGTTACCTCCTTCGTAAGTATATCGGTTGCCGTACATGATGTCACTTCTCAGCATCCAGTATGAAGGACGGTAGATACTGCCGGTGTAGGTCAATTGTGTCTGTACTTTACCAATCGGAAGATTCAAGGATACGGATGGGAATACGTTGTCGTATGTCCTGCTTTGCTCGTCCATATACCTGCCATCCTCGTAATAGTCGGAAGACAGATGCTCATAGCGCACTCCGATCTGTGCCTGTAGCTTGCCGAAGCTGCGGGCATATTCCAGAAATGCCGAAGTGGAGTTTTCCTTGATATTACTGTTATTGTCATCCAGGATTCCTTCCACATTCATGTACGCATTATTCCGGTCCGTATAGGTGTATTCACCGCCAAAAGAGAGGTTTCCTCCCCATAAAGGATGTCCGAATACCAGTTTGGTCGCATAAAGGGTATTGTCTGTCAGATTCTTGGTGGTGACAGTCTGTTTCTCTAAGGAACCTCCCGCTGGAGTGAACTGCTCGAGCATCTCCTGTGGATTTTTCGTATCCGACCAGAAACCGTCCGCATTGAAGTCGATGTTCCAGTCTCCTACACGTCCGTTATAATAGGCATTGAGAGTATGTTTGGTATCCTGTGTATTTCTCCAGCCCGTAGTGTGGCTTTCCTCATAAAGAGCATCATCCTGATACACCAGGGTATTCATCGGATCTACCGTTTCATGACGTTCAGGTGTCCGGTCATAATCATAGCGTGCACCCAGAGAGTGATTCTCGTTAAACTGATAGTTCAGCGACAGCATGGCCGAAACATCTTTCATGTCATATTGTGTGCAGAGATATGAATCCTGTATCCATGTTTTATCCAACAGTGTTTTCTGTGTGATGGTCTTGCGGTCTTCTGTGTATCCTTTCTTGCCATACAGCATACCCGAAAGGTCAAATCCTCCTTTTCGGTAATTGAAGTTGTACTGGTCCAGCACATTCCATCCGTAACCGTAGCCTGTATAAAAACGGTTGTTGAAACCGAATCCTTCACCTTGCGGCTTTTTGGTTTGAATACGGATAACCGCATTGACCGTCGCATCATAGCGCGAGCCGGGATTGTTCACTACTTCCACGCTCTTGATGTTGTCGGAAGCAAGCTGGTCGAGTTCAGATTTATCCCTTACTTTACGGCCGTTGATATATATTTCAGGAGTTCCGGCACCAAATACTTTAATATCCCCTTCATTAGCCGATACGCCGGGTATTTTGTTTAACAGGTCATTTCCTGTCCCTGCGTTTTCAAGGATACTACCTGCTACGGTAGTCACCATAGCATCCCCTTTTACACGTGTCTTGGGCAAATCAGCCTTAACCACTACTTCCCCCAACTGTTGTGTGTCTGATGTCAGTTGTATTACTCCTAAGTTAGCAGGCTGGACGGGTTTGTATATAGTGTTATATCCGATGGAAGAAATACGTACAAGCTGATTCGGTGTGGTGGTATTCAGGCTGAACGTACCGTCTTCAGCCGTAACGGTTCCCGTGACGAAGGTCGAGTCGGGGAGTGACAGAAGGACCACGTTGGCGTAGGGGAGGGGTTGTTTGTTTTTATCGATTAATTTTCCACTGACGGTCTGTGCGGCTATTTCACCGGCAGATGTGAGGCTGCATAATAGCAGGAGCGCTTTTCCAATTTTGTGCATACGATAACTTGTTTTCTTTATTATTTTGCAAAGTTTGTTTGTCTACTATTTTGTGGAGTAGTTTCTAGATTGTAAATATAGAAAGAAAAAATTCATGTCTGCGACAAATGGTCTCTACAGACTTATTTCCGATAATATATGTATATGTATGATAGCCAGTTGATTAAGAATAATAGTTGGGGTGTCGTATCTATACAAATATATTTTTTGCTTGTTCGTAGACAATTTATATGCACTTTCAATCATCGTTGTTATGAAGTGTATGTCGTTTCGTTTTTCTGCCAAGCGCTTCAATTTTGAAAAACACTAGGCGTATGATTTCAAGATGTTTCTTTTG
>NZ_JBBKBF010000035.1:0-41857 GCF_037892625.1 Phocaeicola sp. ICN-14070
GTTTATAAGTATAATCAAAGAAAATAAACCAATTCTTGACAGGCTGGAATTCAAGTCCTGTAGTAAAATTAAAGCGGTCATTTTGAGTGTCAGTATATGTTCCGCTCTGTAAATAAGGTATTAATGACAATTCTGTAAAATGACCATTCGGATCTACAGGAGATACCGTAGGGCGGAAACGCGCCAAGCTATGATAAAAACCTTCCGACAAACCTCCGTCAAGCGAAACCCCATTGACAGTTCCTTGATTAAATGGAGTTCTATTGTCCGAATGCATATATTTTGTATTGAACTTTAATTTCATCCACTTAGTAAGTTCAGAGGTAATATTTGCATTTACTGTATAACGGGTATAATCCATATCCGCATACCTCAATATACCATCTTCATTATAATAGCCTGCAGAAACATAGTATTGTGCTTTCTTATTACCGCCACTAAAGCTCAAATTGTGGCTCTGCTTGAAACTGAAATTCTTGTAATGCAAGTCAAAATAGTCTGTATTACCCAATCCCAGTTCAGAATTTTCAAAAGCTGCATTAAGAGACTGTCCTGGTTGCAATTCTGCCCACGGATTGAGACTTGAAGGGTCTCTCATATATTGTTCCAATTGAGCAATCTTCTCTGCAGAATAAGCTCTACCCCCTGCACCCGCATTAGTTACTCCATCATTCCAGAATTTTACGAAATCAAGGGAATTAACCATATCAGGCAATACTGTAGGTGTACTCCAACCTACGGTTCCCTGATAATTTGCACGCATTTTTCCTTCCTGACCCTTTTTAGTAGTAACAAGAATCACACCATATGCCGCACGCGCTCCATATATAGAACAAGCTGCCGCATCTTTTAATACTGAGATACTTTCAATATCATTCGGATTAATGTCAGAAAGAGACATTTCTACACCATCCACCAGTACATAAGGGGAAGCATTTCCTGACAAATTTCCCTGACCACGTAAGCTCAACGTTCCAGTTGCACCAGGACGTCCTGAATTACCGTTACTGACATTCAGGCCTGGCACCATACCCTGCAACCCCTGTGTGGCATCGACCACCGGACGAGTCTCAAAAGCCTCACCCTTTACAGAAGATACAGCACCGGTAAGATTTACCTTTTTCTGCACACCATAACCTACAACTACAACTTCGTCCAGCTCTTCCGCATTGCTTTTCAAAAGAATCCTAAGGTTTGTGCCATCCCATACAGTTTCAACATTTTTATAACCTACGTATGACACAACAATTACATCACCTTTTTTTACATTTTGAATCACAAAGTTACCATCCAAATCGGTGATAGTACCATTAGAAGTTCCTTTTACCAAAACCGAGGCTCCAATTACTGTTTCACCGGTTTCATCCAACACAACTCCTTTACATTCGTTTTCTTGTTGAGACACATACATTCTGACTGCCTCCGAATGGGTTTCAGCATGAATGTAACCAACGGAGAATCCTGACAATAATGTAGTTATTGCCAAGAGTTTAAACTCTGTTCTTTTCATAGTTCAATTTTAAGTTAACAATAGAATTTATTGATTTCGTTCAAAATAAATAATTTTAAAATATAAGCCCACAAAAAAACAGGTTAAATATATTTAATATTGATATTCATTTAATATTTAATGTAATATAAGTACAGATTATAAAAAACCACACGTACCCCAAATCCCAATCCCTTACAGTTTGCACGATTCAGAAACAAATCGTATCTTTGAATCAGAGTTTTAATCAAGCAAATACCTTGTATTTACCTCAAATTATCCATATCATGAAAATGAATCATTATGTAAAATGCGTAACCGCCGGCATTGTGTGTTCACTGATGTACGGCAATGTATGCGCGCAAGACACATTCGATCTGTCTTCCCAGCGCTCGGAGAAGCAAGATGTACAAGCTGTTCCCGGAAAAAAAGTAGACCACAAAGGACTTATCCTGAATCCGCAGCCTCATCGGATTGTGACGATGGCAGGAAAAACATGCGACCTGTCTCAGGGTATCAACCTGAAAGACAAGCAGGATAAATTTGCGGGTTACCTTGATTTCCTTTCCCCGAACAAGAAAGGAGTTAAACTAACCATCGATTTCGGACAGAAAGTTGCCAGTAAGGCCAATGTAAAAGCAGTGTCGGGTGCCTATGCCCTTGTTGTCAATGAAAAAGGAATCACCATCACGGGATTTGACGAACGCGGTGCTTTCTACGGCATACAAACCTTGAAGCAACTGGTGGAAAGCCCGGTTTCTTCCGGCAGTGCTCTTCCCTTTGTAGAAATAAACGATTATCCCGACCTTCCTAACCGTGGAGTCGTGGAAGGCTTCTATGGTACTCCGTGGTCGCACGAGGTACGCTTGTCGCTCATTGACTTCTACGGAAAGTTCAAGATGAATTCTTACTTATACGGTCCGAAAGACGACCCTTATCACAGCTGTCCGAACTGGCGACTGCCTTATCCGGAGAAAGAGGCGCAACACATCAAGGAGCTGGTGGATGCCTGCAACCGCAACTACGTGGATTTTGTATGGGCCATCCATCCGGGACAGGACATCAAGTGGAACGAGGAAGACTATCAGAACCTGATCAACAAGTTCAACTGGATGTACGACTTAGGAGTACGCCATTTTGCCATCTTCTTTGACGATATTTCCGGAGAGGGTACCAACCCGTTGAAGCAGACAGAACTGCTCAACCGATTGACAGAAGAGTTTGTGAAGGTGAAAGGCGATGTTTCTCCGCTTACGGTCTGCCCTACCGATTACTCCAAACTTTGGGCGAACCCGACCGAGAAAGGTAGTCTGGCCATCTACGGAAAAACGCTTAATCCTGAAATCAAGGTATTCTGGACGGGCGACGTGGTGTGCAGCGACCTGACACCCGAAACACTCGATTTCATCAACTCGCGCATCAAGCGTCCGGCTTATTACTGGTGGAACTATCCGGTAACCGACTACATCCGCAACTTCCTGCTTCAGGGTCCGGTGTACGGACTGGACACCAGTCTCACGGCTAATGAAACCTGCGGTATCGTGAGCAACCCGATGGAACACGGGGAAGCCTCCAAGCTGGCTTTATACGGAGTGGCCGATTATACCTGGAACATTGCCGACTACAATGCCATCGACAACTGGGAACGCGGACTGGCGGAACTGGTTCCGGAAGCAACCGATGCCTACCGCACCTTTGCCATCCATTCCAGTGATACCGAAAACGGATACCGCCGGGATGAGTCGTGGGAAACCCAGACTTTCCGCCTGGCTGACTGGACAGACGAAGCGGCTAACGCACTGGAAGAAGAATTCAAGAAAGTAGAAAGTGCACCGGCACGCCTGGAAAGCAGTTGCAAGAACGCGGCCCTGATTAACGAGCTCCGCCCCTGGCTGACAGAGTTCGGTAAATTAGGTACACGCGGCAAGCAGGCCATCGAACTGGCACGTATCTACCGCTCAGGTAAAGACGATGCGCTGTTCTGGGAAAAATACATACAGAATATCATGACTCCCGAAGACCGGAGAAGCTATGAGGCTCACAAATCGGGTACGCTGAAACTTCAGCCGTTCTATGAGAATGCCATGGATGATATGGCACACGAGTACCTGAAAAAACTGTCAGGCAAGGTACCGACTGACTACAGAGGTATCGGTTCTTTCAGCAGTGCGCATACCGTACAAACCAAGCTGATGTTCGACAATGATTCTACTACCTTCTATACCTCGGGAATTGCTCAGAAAGCAAACGATTGGATTGGTGTAGACCTGCGCGACGTGCGTGACGTGACAGAAATTTCGATTCTTCAGGGAAGAAATTCCAAGGATGATGTGGACTATTTCGACCATGCCATCGTAGAATGCTCGGCAGACGGAAAAACCTGGAAGGCACTGACCGGAGAACTCGACAAGCAATACATCATCCACTGGCAGGGAGCTCCGGAAAAAGCACGCTACGTACGCCTGAAACGACTGGACTCCAAACGCACCAACTATGCGTCTGTCCGCTCGTTCGACGTCAATCCGTTGCGTCCAGAAAACATGGGATTCTCACTTGAAGCAGACAGTCTGGACAAGACCATCTATGCTTTCGACAACAACCTGGCGACTTCTTACAAGAGCACTAAGACACTGACTTTCGGAGTAAAGGAAAATGTCAAGGCATATACCCTGCTCATGAACCGCCTGTCTGCCCCGTTGAAGTGCATCCAGCTGGACAAGAAGGGCAAGGTCGTGTCGGAAACCATGATTGAAACTCCTTTTGCAAGAATCGAACTGGCCAACAAGAACGTAGCTAAGATTCGCCTGGAAGGAGTTGCGGAAGTATTTGAAATTGTGGCAATTGACTAATTTGAAAACATACATAAAAAAACGCCTTTACGTTTCTTCCAAAACGCTTTGACGTTTGAAACCAAACGCAAGGGCGTTTTAGGAAAAACGCAAGGGCGTTTAAAAGCAAACGCAAGGACATTTTGAATGAAACGTCCTTGCGTTTTTTATGCCTTATTTTATTACCCGGAAATATTCCGGTTTGCGGGGTTTTGCCGGAGCCGACTCTCCGTCAGGATAACCCAAAGAAAGGGCACCGATTCCCATCAATCCTTCCGGAAGCCCCCACTCTTCCATCAGCTGCTTGCCTTCTTCCGTAGCAAACATTTCCCGTTCGCGGTGAATCCAGCAGCTGCCCAGTCCCAGCGCATGAGCGGCCAGCATCATATTTTCCAGTACGCAACTTCCGTCCTGCACCGGATTGTTGGCCAGCGAGGGCGCAAACACCAGCACGTAGGTAGGTGCATCGTAATAAGGATTCGAAGTCACTCCCATAATCTCGGCATTCATTTTTGCCAACCGGGCAAGCACTTCCTTCTTCTGCACTGCCACAATATAGGGCGACTGCATACCGCGTGAGGTCGGCGCATAAGTACCGGCTTCGAGTACGGCTTTCAACTCTTCATCCGTAATCTGCTCCGGTTTATACTTGCGGCAGCTACGGCGTGTTTCAATTACTTTCAAAAAATCATTTTCCATATTGTCACTCTTATTTTATTATTAATATTACATTCCTTTTTTATGACTTGCCCTACCGCCGTTTTTTGGGCAACAGGGTTTGTACAATAGTCTGCATGAGGTAAGTGCGAACGTCTGTATTCTCCACACATTCCAAAGGGAATCCCAGCACAAAAGTACGATAATCTTCTCCACGATAAACCGTACCGCTACCGTAATTTCCATTGGTATAGGCAAACGCAGAGTAAGCTCCTTCCACCGGCATCACACACTCCATGGACGGAACGGCATAAATGCTTTCATTAGCTCCACCCTGAATACGGAAGCTTGTACCGGCTCCCTTCACCGGAGCGGAAGAAAGGTTACTGAAACGACCTCCGTACGTGCATTTCAACACATTCTTGCCGAAATCGTCTTTCTGCAAATTCGTTCCCCACTTCGAACCGCTGACTAGCAAACAGCCTCCCTGACGGCAATAACTGGCCAGTGCTTCTCGCATGGAAGCGGAAAAGGTCTTGGCATCGGCACCGCAAATCAAATCGACCATGTCATAGTGAGTCAAATCGGTACTTCCACTTTCCAGGGTTTCATCGCTGCATGACACGAACGAATAGCGTCCGGCACGCTGAATGGCCTTGCCATGTACGAATACATAGTCACGGGTATTGCCTGCAATCAGTCTTCCTTCCAAGACATCATCACTTACTCCCAGTCCGTCGCCCGTTTCCAGTCCGGCTTTGTCGCGGTTGAATCCCTGCTGGTATCCGCAATAAGCAGGTGTCTGTCCGTCAGGAATTCCCGGATCGGCCTTCAAGTCGAACCCTTGCAACAGAGCAGAGTTGACTTCTGCCGGCCCCGATGTAGCATCGAATCCGTTGACGACAAGCAGGGTACCTTTGCTTCTTTTGGCCTTATAAGCAGACAGAATTTCGGAAGGGAAACTCTCTCCTCCCCGGTTCACAGCCGTCACCTTGAAGCTGTAGACCAGTCCCGGCTCCACTTTCACCGTATATTCCGGCTTGCGCACATACACCCCGTTATCGAATCCTCCGTAACCGATACGAGTATAGACAATGTATCCCTGCGGCTTGGCAGTGGGTTCCATCACATCTTCCACCGGATTCCAGTTCAGCGTAAAGGTATTTTTCTTCTTTCCTTCACGGATGGCAAAGTGATTCACCGGAAGCGGCTGCACCACATAGTCCGTACCGTGCATGGTAGAAAGATACTTCAGCACAGACTTATACACGGAGCGTCCCACCGTAAACTTGAAATCCGGATTATGTCCCCACTTCATATCAGCAAAATTCTGGTGTGAGAGCAGTTCCAGAATCATGGAAGGCACAGCCGGCAGACGGGTTTCACTGTAGTTCCGGTTCCACATACTTCGTCGGGCCCACTGCACACCAAAACGGGAAGAGATGTCACGCTGCAATCCGGTCAGTACCATGTCGGTCAGGTCGCGCGAAGCATAACGGGATACGCCACTGTTCAGCTTTCCGTCATTGAAATCTGTGGTATAAATGCCCAGCGAACCCACCAGTTCATCATCGGTCTTGAATCCGGCATCACTATGCAGTCCCAGTGTCATTTCAAACGGTACCTTCAATCCTTTTTCCGTCGGATTGTACACTGAACCGCCACTCAGGTAATTCACCGTCAGCGAGCGGGCATTGATGTCGTCCGTATAATCATTCTTTCCTTCACTCTTGCTGTATACCGGATAAGGCATTCCGGCCCACTGCGCCCAGTAGCGCGCTCCTTCCAGGTAACGGGGTACTCCGCTCACTTGTCCGCCCCGCACAATGTTTCCCATACCGCCACCAAAACGGACGGCATCAGCACAAACCACTCCTTTCTGGGAACTTTCGTTACTCAGCACCACCATGCCATAGTCGTTCCGGCCTTTGTCGAACTCAAAGGTACCTAAGTACACCCAGGTACTCCCTCCCATCTGCTGGTTGACCTTGAACTCCGTCACCCCGCCGTTATGGAACACCAGGTACTTGGCATCCGACACACTCTCCGGCAGGGTCTGATAACTTACGTACACTGCGTATTCCCCTTTTTCCGGAATATCAGGAATCCACTCGGCAAAGGCTTTTTCAGGCTGCCCCTGAGTAGGAATAAAGCGGGCGGTACCGTCTGTAAACGGGTTATAGTTGTCGGGATACTGCTGGTATTTTTGGGCAAAACCCGGTTTATCGGTATCTTGCCAGCGGTATTTTTTATCTTCCACTTCCAGATAATGACTGCCTTTTGTGCAGGTATTGTTGTCCACAATCACTTCATGACGTTGCCAGTCGCGCTCACGTGGCGTAAAGACTACTGCCCCGGCATTCTCCAGCATTGGAATCAGGTAAGGCACCACGAACGACTGCGTAAACAGGTCTTCCGTAGTACAGAACAGTCTGGGCCGCTGCCAGCGCCACTCATTCCGCTCGTTCCGGTACACCTTGCCATGGCTTTGCCACAAGGCTATATGCCGTCCCTCCAGTCCCCGGTTGATTTCATACGGACGTGACACATTCGTCACCCACGGATTTCCCTTCGCCTCCAATTTGCCATACAGACGCGTCTTGTCCTGTTTCTTGCGGTACGCATTGGGCACCAGGTCTTCAATGAGCTTGCCGTCGGCATACACCTGCAAGGTATAATAATTCACCGGTCCCGGTAGCGACTGCTTCAACAAACGGTAGATGGCCGACACATTTTCTTCCGTAAACGGCTGATAGCCAAAAGCCGGATTGGCATACACACGCAGCAGCTTCTTCTCATGCTCCACCTCAAAGCGTTCCAGCTTGCATTTACCGATACGGGCATACGAAGTCTCATAACTGGTAAAAAAATCTTTCAGACGTTGCTCTGTGGTCTGTTCCAGACTTTGTCCGGACACCGCCCCTGCCAGACAAAGAAAACCCAGCAGCAAAATAGCAAATTTATTCATACACATTCTATAGGGTTGCCACAAAGGTACAAAATATCACAGACTCTTGTTCATCCAAATAAAAAAAGCCGTCCGGCATCTTTCGGATACCGGACGGCCAATGCATTTATTTTCGACTGACTTTTATCAGTTGTTTTCCGGACGAAGTTTACGTACGGTTACTGCAGTCTGCCACATTTCGCTTTCACGCAATGCTTTCAATTCTGCATTCAGTTTTTCACGATAGTCAGGCTGAGAGTTGCTGTCGATAGAAATCTGAGCTTCGTTTCCTGACTTCACGCTCTGATACAATTTCTGTACAACCGGTTTGATAGCATCGTGGAACGGACCCATCCAGTCAAGTGCACCACGCTGTGCAGTAGTAGAGCAGTTAGCATACATCCAGTCCATACCGTTCTTTGCAAACAGCGGCATCAATGACTGAGTCAGTTCTTCAACTGTTTCATTGAATGCTTCCGACGGAGTATGTCCGTTTTCACGAAGTACTTCATACTGTGCCAGCAACAATCCCTGGATAGCTCCCATCAAAGAACCACGTTCACCAGTCAAGTCAGAAGTAGCTTCACGCTGGAAAGTAGTTTCAAACAAATAACCTGAACCGATACCGATACCCAATGCGATGGTACGTTCGTATGCCTTACCCGTAGCATCTTGGTAGATAGTATAAGAAGAGTTCAAGCCACGGCCTTCCAGGAACATGGTACGCAAAGAAGTACCTGAACCTTTCGGAGCTACCATGATTACATCTACATCTGTCGGAGGAACTACGCCTGTACGGTCATTCCAAGTAATGGCAAAACCGTGAGAGAAGTACAGTGCTTTTCCTGCAGTCAGACAAGGCTTGATAGTAGGCCATACAGAAATCACAGCTGCATCCGACAACAAACACATAATTATAGTAGCTTTCTGGCAAGCTTCTTCAATGCTGAACAAAGTTTCTCCCGGTACCCATCCGTCAGCCACAGCTTTGTCGTAGGTCTTACCCTGACGCTGTCCGACAATGACGTTGAAACCGTTGTCACGCAGGTTCAAAGACTGACCCGGTCCCTGTACACCGTAACCGATAACTGCAATGGTTTCATCTTTCAATACTTCACGTGCTTTTTCCAATGGAAACTCTTCGCGGGTCATTACATTTTCAATAACTCCGCCAAAATTCATTTGTGCCATAATTTTCTTACAATCTTTTTACGCAGCCTGAAGCTGCTAGTTGTTAGTATAATGTTAATCTCTAAAAATCACTTTACTCCGGACTACGACCTCCGAGCCGTTTTTCTTCACCTCTACATCGTATTCGTTTTCGCCTGTCTGCTCCCGATAGAAGCTCAAGGTATCTCCGTAATAACTTTCAGCCACATAGGCCATCTCAAACCTACGGATACGCTTTTCACGGAACATTTCCATAGGGAACAAATCCAGAATATGCTCAATGTACTTGATGCTGTTCACGTGGCCGTTCAAGTCAATGTCACTGTATTTCACCTGACATTCGCCCACCAGCTCCGGATGACTCACCTTGATGCGTCCGGGTTTGTCAATCGGACAGTCCTTCACGCATACATAGTCAACTATCGACCCACCGTGCAGTGTCAGCAAATCGGCCGGCTTGCGGGTTTCCATACTGATCATGGCCCATATCGAACGGGCATAACCAATGGCTTTTCCGTCTTTATCCAGGATGGCAAAATTTCGGTCCGTAAACAGACGGTACACATTTTCCACCCATGTCTGTATGGAGAAACTTTCGTATGCGCGAGGCATATCCTCCAGTTCAATTGCCAGTCGAGAAAGCACCCACGTGTAATGATTCTCATTCAGCGTGGCAATACCAAATCCTCTGTCGGCTGCATGAAACCCGGCGCAGTTCAGCAAATGGTTGCCCAATACGCCCATAGTCAGCCGTTCCATAAAATCCACATGAAACGGTTCGGCTACAAACCGGTAAGTTCCAACTTTACTGTCCTCTGTCATATCTCAATCTTTTTGATTCTGATACCGTTCTTCGCGGTGTGCCAGATACTCATTCACCCGTTCAAAGCAACTTGTCGAAACGGCAATACGCCCGGAGCGTACAAACTGCAACACACAGTTCAGCTGTTTCAGTTCCTGATACAACGACGTGATGTCATCACTCATTCCCACCATTTCCACGATTGAAAAAGTAGGATTCACCTCTACGATATGAGCACTGTAACGACGAATCACCTTCGAAGCTTCCGGATTGGCCTGAAACTCCGGAGTAGCAACCTTGTACATGGCTACTTCACGCTGGAAAATCTCCTTATCCGTGAAATAATGCGCCTGAATCACGTCTATCTTCTTCTCGATTTGTGTCACCACCTTATCTATCACATCTGGAGTAGTCCAGCAAGTAATGGTATATTTGTGCACTCCCTTTATGGAAGAAGCCGACACATTCAGACTTTCAATGTTTATCTGACGACGGGTAAACACAGCCGTAATCTGATTTAATATACCGGCAATGTTTTCCGAATGAACGATGATTGTATATAAAGTCTTGTTGCTATTCATAATTCACCTCCTTCTCCTCTCAACATTCCATTAACATATAGTTGACCGAACTTCCCGGAGGAGTCATCGGCAACACGTTTCCTTCTTCTACCACACAAACCTCCAACAGGAAAGGACTGTCGGTCGATAACATTTCCTGAATGCCGTCGTTCAGCTCCTCACGGCTCATCACTCTTCGTGAAGCAATTCCATAAGCCGAAGCAATCTGCATATAATCCGGATTCATCATCGGAGTAAAGGAATAACGGCGATTGAAGAACATAGCCTGCCACTGACGCACATTACCCAGGTAATTGTTGTTCATCAATATAATCTTGACCGGAGACTTCTGTTCCATCACCGTGCCCAGCTCCTGCATGGTCATCTGTAAACCTCCGTCACCCATAAAGGCACACACCGTACGGTCCGGACGACCGAATGTTGCCCCAATGGCAGCCGGAAGACAGAATCCCATGGTTCCCATACCACCGGAAGTAACGATACTGCGAGGTTTAGTGAATTTGAAGTAACGGCAAGCCATCATCTGGTTCTGACCTACATCGGTCACCAAAATCGCTTCATTATGGGTAGCTTCGCTGACTGCATTCACCACTTCACCCATATTAATCGGTCCTTCTTTCGGGAATACTTCTTTTTCGATTACCTGATTGAACTCCTTCTCCTCGTATGGCTTGAAACTTGCAATCCATTCCTCATGTTTCTGCGGCTGAATCAATTCAGTAAGTAAAGACAAGGTGCGTTTGCAGTTTCCTAATACCGGTACATCTACCGCCACATTCTTTCCGATTTCCGAAGGGTCCACATCCAAATGAATTATTTTGGCCTGTTTGGCATAGGTTTCCAGTTTTCCCGTCACACGGTCATCGAAACGCATACCTACGGCAATCAGCACATCACATTCGTTGGTCTTCACATTCGGGCCTAAATTACCGTGCATACCCAGCATACCTTTATTCAAGCGATGATTGCTTGGCAAAGCCGACAAACCCAGCAAGGTACATCCACACGGGATGTCTGCCTTTTCTACAAAATTTTGCAACTCTTTCTGAGCATTACCCAATTCTACTCCCTGGCCAACCAGCACCAACGGACGTTTGGCTGCATTGATTAAGGCAACCGCCTCAGCTACTGCCGTAGAATCAGTTTCAGGATCCGGGTCATAACTGCGAATGAAATCGACGTTTACCGGCTCATAATCCGTCATGTCCACCTGCGCATTCTTGGCAAAGTCGAGTACCACCGGTCCCGGACGTCCACTACGTGCGATATAGAACGCACGAGCCACTGCCCAAGCCACATCCTCCGCACGGCGAATCTGATAGTTCCATTTGGAAATCGGCTGCGTCACACCCACCAGGTCAACTTCCTGAAAGGCATCCGTACCCAGCAATCCGGCTCCCACCTGACCGGCAATCACCACAATCGGTGTACTGTCAATCATGGCATCGGCTATTCCTGTAATGGTATTGGTAGCCCCCGGACCACTTGTCACCAGGCAAACACCCACTTCTCCCGATACACGGGCAAAACCTTGAGCTGCATGTGCAGCCCCTTGTTCATGACGAACCAGAATGTGATTCAATCTGTCGCGATGGTCATACAACGCATCAAATACCGGCATGATAGCTCCTCCCGGATAGCCGAAAAGCGTCTTCACGCCTTCATGCTCCAAAGAGCGCATCAATGCTTCCGAACCTGATATTTTTTCTTTACTCATAAGCCTCTCTTTATTCTACGATTCTCACTCCACCTTTATCTGCTGAACTCACCATGCTGGCGTATGCCTTCAGTGCCTTCGAAACTTTCCGGTCGCGTGTCACCGGTGTCATCGGACGCTGAGCCAGTTCTTCATCCGAGAGCTTCACATTGATAGAGCGGTTAGGAATATCTATTTCAATGATGTCACCATCTACAATCTTACCGATGTTACCTCCGGCAGCTGCTTCCGGAGAAATATGTCCGATACTCAGTCCGGAAGTTCCTCCACTGAAACGTCCGTCGGTAATCAGCGCACATTCTTTACCCAAATGTTTGGAT
Organism: Phocaeicola sp. ICN-14070; assembly: GCF_037892625.1. Lineage (NCBI taxonomy): Bacteria > Pseudomonadati > Bacteroidota > Bacteroidia > Bacteroidales > Bacteroidaceae > Phocaeicola > Phocaeicola sp. ICN-14070. The sequence goes on from NZ_JBBKBF010000035.1 coordinate 12,512, forward strand.
TTAATATAAGAGGTAGGATACAGCATCTCCTGCATACCCGGACCACCTTTCGGACCTTCGTGAGTAATGACTACTACATCGCCGCTCACAACCTTACCTCCCAAGATTCCCTCACAGGCAGCTTCCTGTGAATCGAACACCTTGGCCGGTCCGGAGAACTTCCAGATGCTTTCATCCACTCCGGCTGTTTTTACCACACAGCCATCCTGTGCGATGTTTCCTTTCAATACAGCCAAGCCACCATCCTTGCTGTACGCATGCTGCAAGTCGCGGATGCATCCGTTGGCACGGTCGGTATCCAGTTCCTTATAAGTGGCATTCTGTGCGCCTAACTGAATACAGAACTTTCCGCCCGGTGCACTTGAATAAATGCGCTGTGCTTCTGCATCGACTTCCGGTACACAAACAGCATATTTTGCAATAGCTTCCGCCAGTGTCGTACCGTCTACACGGCGAACCGTAGTATCCAGCAATCCGCCTTTGGCCAGTTCACCCAGAATATTCAGGATACCTCCAGCACGGTTCACATCCTGAATATGGTACATCTGTGTATTGGGAGCCACCTTGCAAAGACAAGGCACCCGGCGTGACAACATATCAATGTCGTCCATCTTGAAATCCACCTCCGCTTCGTGAGCCACAGCCAGCAGGTGAAGCACCGTATTGGTAGAACCACCCATGGCAATGTCGAGCGTCATGGCGTTCAGGAAAGCCTGACGAGTGGCGATACTGCGTGGCAGCACACTGTCGTCTCCTTCCTCATAATATTTATAAGCATTCTTTACAATCAATGCGGCTGCATCCTTAAACAACTGCTTACGGTTGGCATGAGTTGCCAAGATGGTACCATTTCCCGGAAGTGCCAGACCGATAGCCTCATTCAGGCAGTTCATAGAGTTGGCAGTAAACATACCCGAGCAGCTTCCGCATCCCGGACAAGCATGACGTTCAATTTCAGCTACGTCTTCATCGCTCACCGTCGAATCGGCCGACTTAATCATGGCATCAATCAAATCCAGATGCTGTCCGCCCCACTCTCCGGCCTCCATCGGCCCGCCAGACACGAACACAGTAGGAATATTCAGACGCATGGACGCAATCAGCATCCCCGGGGTAATTTTGTCACAGTTGGAGATACATACCATCGCATCTGCCTTGTGTGCATTCACCATATATTCTATGCTGTCGGCGATGATGTCGCGCGAAGGCAAAGAATACAACATTCCGTCATGCCCCATCGCGATTCCGTCGTCGATGGCAATGGTATTAAATTCAGCCGCAAAGCATCCCAGCTTCTCAATTTCAGCCTTGACCTGCTGACCGATTTCATGCAGGTGAGTATGCCCCGGTACAAATTGTGTAAAAGAATTCACGATGGCGATAATCGGCTTTCCCATCATTTCCTTTTTCATTCCATTGGCCACCCACAACGCTCTGGCACCTGCCATGCGGCGACCTTCCGTGCTCATCGAACTACGTAACTGATGTTTCATTTTCCTCACTCTTTAATTAAAAAGCCTCTCTCATCGTCTGGTGAGAAAGGCTTTCCATATTATCACAACTGCATGATTACATACACGAAACCTTCTCACCTCTTGATGCCACGACCACGACGCGAATAATATGCAGGACTGCCAGGTTTACCAATGTATTCAGTGTAATCATATCTGTCTCTTCTCGTTTTTTGTTTACAGATGCAAAGGTAAAGGGTTTTTTGTAACATGCAAATAAAATGACACTTTTTTTTCGAATAAATTATTATTCGTAAGAAACAATACATTCTTTGTTGTCAGTTTATCACCTCCATTATTTCTATATACTATACATATTCCTACTGCTTCTCCCCCTACAAACCTCCACGCTTTCAACTTTTCTCCTCCTACAGAAAGACCTTTTTCAACATTCATTTATTTAAGAACTCCTCTCAATATACATTATTTTATTTCATTTAAAGAAACCAATTCTTATTCTTTTTTTAATATCTGCGCGTTTTTTAGAAAAAACATTTGTATATTGATGTTTTTTTATATCTTTGCCACCAATTAAAATTCAACTTTAAAAACAACTAAAGCTATGAAACTTTTTGGAAAAATGATTGTTGGTGCTTGCACCGTTTTAACCTTAACTTGTACACCTGCTCAATTGCTTGCTCAAAGCCTTTCACCTTCCACTCAGTGGGAATGGAACAAAGGTACCATCGTTATAAAATCTCCAGAACGCCCTGCAGGTCAGGAATCCGTAATCGGTTTGACTGTACCTAAAATGAACGTTGTACGTGTAGGTTTCGTAGGACTGGGAATGCGTGGTCCGGGAGCTGTGGAACGTTTCACTCACATTGCCGGAACTAAAATCGTAGCTTTGTGCGACTATGAAAAAGAACGTGCAGAAAGATGTCAGAAATACCTTCAGAAAGCTTGTCTGCCCGAAGCTGCAGTATATTCAGGCGCAGAAGGATATAAAGCACTCTGCGAACGCGAAGACATTGACCTGGTATACATTGCAGCCGACTGGGATCACCACTTCCCGATTGCCAAATATGCCATGGAACATGGAAAGAACGTAGCCATCGAAGTTCCGTCGGCTATGAATCTGGAACAGTGCTGGGAACTTATCAACCTGTCTGAAACCACTCGCAAGCACTGTATGATTCTGGAAAACTGCTGCTATGACTGGTTCGAAATGAACACCCTGAACATGGCACAGCAGGGAGTATTCGGAGAAGTACTTCGCGCACAAGGAGCTTACATCCACAACCTGGATGATTTCTGGCCTTACTACTGGAAAAACGGAAAAGAAGACAAACTGGGATGGCGCTTGCGTTACAACAAAGAAAACCGTGGCGACGTATACGCTACTCACGGCCTTGGCCCTGTAGCTCAGGCATTGAATATTCACCGTGGTGACCGTATGACTACCCTGGTAGCAATGGATACAAAATCGGTACACGGAAAAGCATTGGTAGAAAAAGCAACCGGCGAACCTTGCGATGAATTCCGTAACGGTGACCACACTACTACACTTATCCGTACAGAAAACGGTAAAGTAATCGAAATCCAGCACAACGTAATGAATCCTCAGCCTTACAACCGTCTGTATCAGCTGACAGGAACAAAAGGATTCGCTAATAAATATCCGGTAGAAGGCTATGCCGTAGACGCTGCTCAGATGAAAGCTTCTGGCGTACAGCCGAAAGTAGACAACCTGAGTTCTCACTCATTCCTTCCGGAAAAAGAAATGGAAGCACTGGTCAACAAATACCAGCATCCTATCTTGAAGAAATACGGTGAAATGGCAAAAGAAGTAGGTGGACACGGTGGTATGGACTTCATCATGGACAGCCGTATGGTATACTGTCTGCAGAACGGTCTGCCATTGGATATGGACGTATACGACTTGGCTGAATGGTGTGCATTGGCCGAACTGGGAGCCATCTCTATGGACAACGGATGTGCAGCTGTAGCATTCCCCGACTTTACTCGCGGACACTGGAACGACGTGAAAGGCTTCCACCATGCATTTGCTACTCCGGAAGATGAAACTGCTGCCGAACTGGCTGCTGAAACTGCTACCCTTTCACTCAAAGCACAGGGTATGAAAGAATGGTTGGCAAAATCAAAGAAAGCTGAAGTATCAAAAGAAGAAGCTGAAGCACGCGTAAAACAACTTTCTACTCAGTTGGAAAAGACACAGAAGAAAGCTAACGGTGCTGAAAGCAAGGAACTGAAAAATGCCGTAAAACAAGCAGAAAAGATGCTGAAACAAGCTCAGAAAATGCTGAAATAATCATATTTTACCAAAGGTATTAGTTCCTATATACCTAAAACTAAAGGCCGGTCTCAATTTTGAGAATCCGGCCTTTTTCTTGTATATCCTCCTATAATACAATAGCTTTATTTAAGTCTACACTCGACCTTTACTATATACATTAACCGAAAAGCTTATTTTACCAGCTGAAATACATCCGCTGCTACTCTGCCAACCAGTCTGCTATCGTACCTGTTTCAGATGAGAACACCACTCCTATTTTATAGAGTTTACGTTGGTCTGCTTCATACTCCCGCGCATAGTCTTTTTCATTTATCTGACGTAAGGCTTCTTCGGCTGTTCCATCCAGTTTAAACTCGAATATATAAACAAAGTTTGGAGTTTCCACATTTTTTCTTCCATAGGAAAGCACACTTGTGTTCAGACTGGAACGCACTTGCGTTCAAGGTAAAACTCCTTTGCGTTTCAGATTAAATGCCTTTGCGTTTGAAGTAAAACGTACTTGCGTTTTCTTCCAAACTACAAAGTTTTTTAAGGGGTACATTTTCTTTCTAAAACAACAAAAAAAGAATGTCATTCCCGAAGCAAGAAAGACTCCTGAAAGCCTTTGCGGGAATGACATTCCTTATTTCAATTTATCTTTGGCGGCGCACTCACACGCCCGTCATCTTAAATACCCAAAGATTTCTTCACTGCATCTACTTTTTCTTTTGCATCAGCTACGGCACCTGCATAGCACTTCGGACAGTGCATTTCGCCCTTGATTTCCATGTAGAACTTAATCTTAGGTTCTGTTCCAGAAGGACGTACAGAAACTTTTGTACCGTCGGCTGTAAAGAACTGAAGTACGTTTGATGTTTCCGGCATATCCAGGTCTGTAGCTTTCCCAGTATTGTCGGTAGCCTTCAACGTCTTATAGTCTTTCACCAGTACTACTTCCGAACCACCTAATTCTTTCGGCGGGCATGCACGGAAGTTGTCCATCATGGCCTTGATTTCGTCAGCACCTGTCTTACCCGGTTTCACTACGTTGACTGTTACTTCCAGTGAGAAGCCGTATTCTACGTAGATTTCCATCAGCACGTCATACAAGGTCTTGCCCTGATCTTTAGCCCATGCACAGATTTCAGCCAGCAATGAACATGCAGAAACGGCATCTTTATCACGTACGAAGTCTTCTGCCAAGAATCCGTAGCTTTCTTCACCACCACCGATGTATTGTTCCTGACCTTCGCGCAGACGGATTTCACGGGCAATCCATTTGAAGCCGGTGTAGCAGTCAAGCATCTTGATGTGGTTCTTGTCGGCTACCTTCTTAATCAGTTCCGTAGTAACGATGGTCTTCACGATGAATTCATTGCCTTTCATCTTGCCCATAGCGATACGGTTCTTGATGATGTAGTACAAGAAAATCAAGCAAGTCTGGTTACCGTTAATCAATACCCATTCGCCCTTGCTGTCCTTGCAAGCCATACCTACACGGTCAGCATCCGGGTCGGAAGCCATCACGATGTCGGCATCGATTTCTTTTGCCAGCTTGATGGCCAATGTCAGTGCTTCTGCATTTTCCGGGTTCGGAGATACCACTGTAGGGAAGTCACCGCTCTTCACCATCTGTTCGGCTACGCAATGTACGTTTTCAAAGCCCCACAATTTGAGTGACTGAGGAATCAGTGTCATTCCGGTACCGTGAATCGGAGTATACACAATCTTCAGGTCTTTCTGACGCTGGATTACTTCCGGGTCGATAGACAGTGTGTGTACCTGACGCAGGTATTCGTCGTCAATTTCCTTGCCAACAATCTGAATCAGTTCTTTATTGCCCTGGAACTTGATTTCGCTTACGCTGGTAATCTTGTTCACTTCGTCGATGATACCCTTATCGTGCGGAGCCAGCACCTGTGCACCGTCTTCCCAGTATGCCTTGTAACCGTTGTATTCTTTCGGGTTGTGAGAAGCAGTGATATTGATACCGCTCTGGCAGCCCAGGTGACGGATGGCAAATGACATTTCCGGAGTAGGACGCATATCTTCGAACAAATATACCTTGATGCCGTTAGCAGTAAAGATGTCGGCAGAAATTTCTGCAAACTTGCGGCTGTTGTTACGGCAGTCGTGACCTACCACTACTGAAATGTCATTCTTTCCGGCAAAGCATTTGTTCAGGTAGTTAGCTAAGCCCTGGGTGGCAGCACCTACCGTATAGATGTTCATTCTATTGGAACCGGCTCCCATGATACCACGCAAACCACCTGTTCCGAATTCCAGGTCTTTGTAAAACGCATCAATCAAATCGGTCTTATCCGGATTTTCAAGCATGGCTTTTACTTCGGCCTGTGTTTCGGCATCGTATGCTGCGGTCAACCACGTTTGAGCCTTCTCTGTACACTGTTTAATTAATTCATTGTTTTCCATGATTATAATGTTTAATAAATAATAAATCGTTCCATAAGAGAGACAAAAATAAAAGATTCAAAGAAATTATCCTAATAAAAGCCTTCGTATTTTTTAGAGTCATTCCAAAAAGATTGTAGCTTCAGGATTTCTTAATATCTTTGTAACCGCTTAACAAATACGAAAAAATGAGACAAAAAATGATACTGGCACTGGCTTTGGGAGGAATGCTGTCTGCACATGCCCAGCACGTCCAGGAGAGCAACTTCTGCTCTCCTTTTGATTTTCCGATTCTGCTCAGTGCCAATTTTGGAGAACTTCGCCCGAACCATTTTCACAACGGACTGGACATCAAGACACAAGGAGTTACGGGAAAACCGATTCACTGCATTGCCGACGGTCATGTGTCGCGCGTGGCAGTGCTGCACGGAGGATACGGACAGGTCATTTACGTGACGCATCCCAACGGACTGACTTCGGTATATGGACACGTGATTTCCTTCGCAAAAAACATACAGGCTTGCGTACGTCAATATCAGTATGCGCATGAAACGTTTGTGTGCGACCTGAAATTCCAGCCCGGACAATTCCCGGTGAAGAAGGGAGACATCATTGCCCTGAGCGGCAACGAAGGGGCTTCGGCCGGACCTCACCTGCACCTGGAGCTGCGACGCACCGAAACGGGGGAATATATTGACCCGATGCCGTATTTCAAACATCTGCTGAAAGACAGCAAGGCACCTGTAGGCAGTCTCATCGGTATTTATCCCATACAGGGAAAAGGGGTGGTCAACGGGTCCAGCCATAAGAAACTCCTCGCCATCGGCAACCTGAAACAGCCTATACACGCATGGGGAGAGATTTATACCGGCATCAGCGCCAAGGATTACATGGACGGTACGTCGAATTTCTACGGGGTACACTCGGTTACACTATATGTAGACTCCGTGCAGGTGTTCAACAGCACGACCGACAAGGTACTACCCGATGAAAACCGGATGATCAACGGCTTTACCGACTATGAGGAACTGACCCGCACTCGCCGGCTCATCATGCGTTCCTACAAGCTTCCGGGCAACCGGCTGCGACTGCTGCACACCAATGAGAACCGGGGGGCTGTGACCATCGACGAGGAAAGGGATTATCACTTCCGGTATGTACTGGAAGACAATTTCGGGAACCGCAGGACCTATCAATTTATCGTAAAAGGTAAACGGCAGGATATTCCTGAATACAAGCCGGAAGCCAATGAAATGCTTTACTGGAACCAAACCAACGTCATTCAGAAACCGGGTATGGAACTGGTGGTGCCACGCTATTATGTGTACGAGGATGTGCCGCTCCGTACGGACATGCGGGGAGACAGTTCACGTATCGCCTTTGATTACATACTGGATGCCGGACGGACACCCATCCACAGCTACTGCGACTTGTCCATCGGCCTGCGCCACATGCCCGTGGCCGACACCACGAAATACTACATCGTGCAGAAAGCCGGAAAATGGCGAAGCTCCATGGGAGGAAAATACGCCAGCGGATGGATAAAGACGCGCGTACGCTCACTCGGCACCTTCTCTGTGGACGTGGATACCATTGCCCCGCAAATCACTCCTATCGGTCAGGGCGGATGGCGCACCAGCCGAAATATCCGTTTCCGGATAAAGGATATGGAATCGGGCATCGGAAGCTACAAGGTATACATCGACGGCAAGTTCGTATTGTTTGGCCTAAAAAAAGGCATTTTAGTGATTCAGGACCCGGAGAAAGTAAAGAAAGGGGTACCGCACAAACTGGAAGTGACGGTGACCGACCAATGCGGAAATATGGCACGCAAGGAATACAAATTTTAAAACCGCCTTTTATTTTTAAATCATAAAAAACAATCTGTTCGTATGAAAATGAAAAGATTACTGCTGGCTGTCCTTCTGCTGACAGCATACATGGCCAACGGATGGGCATGTACAAACTTCATCGTAGGAAAGAAGGCTTCGGCCGACGGTTCCGTCATTGTTTCTTACTCTGCCGATTCTTACGGTATGTTCGGCTATCTGTGCCATTTCCCGGCTGCACAGCATGCTCCGGGCACCATGCGCGACATCTACGACTGGGATTCGGGCAAATACCTCGGTAAAATCAAGGAAGCCAAACAGACGTACAATGTCATCGGCAACATGAACGAATTTCAGGTTACTATCGGAGAAACCACTTTCGGCGGACGTCCGGAACTGGTGGACAGCACCGGCATCATGGACTACGGAAGCCTGATTTACGTGGCACTGCAACGTTCACGCACTGCCAAGGAGGCTATCAAGGTGATGACTGACTTAGTGAAGGAATACGGTTACTACAGCAGCGGTGAGTCTTTCTCCATTGCCGACCCGAACGAAGCATGGATTATGGAAATGATTGGTAAGGGACCGGGCGTGAAAGGAGCCGTATGGGTGGCTGTACGCATTCCGGACGACTGCATTGCCGCACATGCCAACCAGAGCCGCATCCATAAATTTGACATGAACGACAAGGAAAACTGTCTGTACTCGCCCGATGTCATTTCATTTGCCCGCGAAAAAGGTTATTTCAGTGGGGTAAACAAAGATTTCAGCTTTGCCGATGCCTATTGCCCACTCGACTTCAGCGGCTTGCGTTTCTGCGAAGCACGTGTATGGAGTTTCTACAACATGTTCAGCAAATCAACCGGACAGTCTTACCTTTCTTACATTCAAGGTGACAGCAAGGAACCGATGCCTTTGTACGTAAAGCCCGACAACAAGGTTTCCGTACGCGACATCCAGCACGCCATGCGTGACCACTACGAAGGTACGGCCCTCGACATTACAAAAGACATGGGAGCCGGCTGCTTCCAGATGCCTTACCGTCTGTCTCCGCTGACGTTCAAGGTTGACGGTCAGGAATATTTCAACGAACGCCCCATCTCTACTCAGCAGAGTGCGTTCGTATTCGTATCGCAGATGCGCTCTACCCTGCCCGACGCCATCGGGGGTGTGCTCTGGTTCGGACTGGACGATGCCAACATGACGGTGTTCACTCCGGTGTACTGCAACACCGACAAGGTGCCTTATCCGTATCAGCAGGAGAACGGTGACTGCGTGACTTTCTCATGGGATTCTGCTTTCTGGATTTACAACTGGGTGGCCGACATGATTCGTCCACGCTACAACCTGATGGTGGAAGACATGCGTACCGTACAGAATGCACTGGAAGATACCTATGCACAATCGCAGGAAGGCATTGAAAGTGCAGCCCTGAAACTGTATCAGCAGAATCCGGCCAAGGCTAAAGAATACCTGACCAACTATACCCACATGACGGCTCAGACCGCCGTAGACAGCTGGAAGAAGTTGGGAGAATTTTTGATTGTACGCTACAACGACGGTGCGGTAAAACGCATGCAGAACGGACAGCTGCAACGTCCGGAAACAGGAAACACGGCTCCGCTGGACCGTCCGGGATACAGCAAGGAATTCTTGCAGGAACTGGTAAAAGCAACCGGCGAACGCTATAAAATGAAAGAGCTGAAGTAGGATATTTTTCTGCTGCTTTCTCATTCTACAATCAAAAGTTATGATTATTTTTGCAAAAAATAAAGCATATAAGCGAATCAGAACAAGCTAAATGATAGAGAAACATATTGTACTCGAAGATATCGACCCGGTAATCTTCTACGGCCCCAACAACGCCCACATACAAATGATCAAGGCCCTGTTCCCGAAACTGAGAATAGTGGCACGCGGCAATGTCATCAAGGTCATGGGAGATGAGGAGGAAATGTGTGCCTTCGAAGAAGCCGTTCTTGCACTGGAAAAATATTGCGTGCAATATAACTCGCTCAATGAGGAAACGATTCTCGACATCGTAAAAGGCAATGCGCCTAAAACGGAAAAGGCGGGAAACGCCATCGTGTTCAGCGTGACGGGTAAGCCCATCATCCCCAGAAGCGAGAACCAGCTGAAACTGGTGCAGGAGTTTGAGAAGAATGACATGATTTTTGCCATCGGTCCCGCCGGTTCGGGTAAGACCTATACCGCCATTGCACTGGCAGTACGGGCGCTGAAGAACAAGGAAATCAAAAAAATCATCTTGAGCCGCCCTGCCGTGGAAGCGGGCGAGAAATTGGGTTTCCTGCCGGGCGACATGAAGGATAAAATCGATCCTTACCTGCAACCGCTGTACGATGCCTTGCAGGACATGATTCCGGCTGCCAAGTTGAAGGAATACATGGAGCTGAATGTCATCCAGATTGCCCCGCTGGCCTTCATGCGTGGACGTACGCTGAATGATGCCGTAGTTATTCTGGACGAAGCCCAGAACACGACTACCCAGCAAATCAAGATGTTTCTTACCCGTATGGGTATGAACACCAAAATGATTGTCACGGGAGATATGACACAGATTGACCTTCCCGCTTCGCAGACTTCCGGACTCGTGCAAGCCATCAAGATTCTGAAGGGTGTAAAAGGCATCAGCTTCATCGAACTGAACAAGAAAGACATCGTACGCCATAAACTGGTGACACGCATCGTGGAAGCTTACGAAAAATTCGAGGAAAAAGAGAAAGCAGAAAGAAAAACTACGCGTACGGCTAAAGAACCGGAAAAAACGCCGCAGGCATAAACCATAAATGAATTCTATTCATTACTAAACATAACAAGACAATGAGTAAAGCATTAACAAAAACAGACTTTCACTTTCCTGGACAGAAAAGTGTGTATCATGGAAAAGTACGTGATGTGTATAACATCAATGACGAAAAGTTGGTAATGGTTGCTACCGACCGTATCTCGGCGTTCGACGTCGTATTGCCGGAAGGTATCCCTTATAAAGGACAGATGCTGAACCAGATTGCAGCCAAATTCCTGGATGCAACTACTGACATCTGCCCGAACTGGAAACTGGCTACTCCCGACCCGATGGTAACAGTGGGCGTAATGTGTCAGGGATTTCCTGTTGAAATGATTGTACGCGGTTACTTGTGCGGAAGTGCATGGCGTGCTTACAAGAGCGGTGTGCGCGAAATCTGCGGTGTACGTCTGCCGGAAGGCATGAGAGAAAACGAAAAGTTCCCTCACCCGATTATCACTCCGACTACCAAAGCTGAAATGGGATTGCACGACGAGGACATCTCTAAAGAAGAAATCCTGGCGAAAGGTCTGGCTACTCCTGAAGAATATGCCACACTGGAAAAATATACATTAGCTTTGTTCGAACGCGGTACTCAGATGGCTGCTGAACGCGGCTTGATTCTGGTGGATACCAAATATGAATTCGGAAAGCACAACGGTGAAATCTACCTGATGGACGAAATCCATACTCCGGACTCTAGCCGTTATTTCTATTCTGAAGGCTACCAAGAACGCTTCGAAAAAGAAGAACCGCAGAAACAGTTGTCAAAGGAATTCGTACGCGAATGGCTGATGGCCAACGGATTCCAAGGTAAGGAAGGACAGCAGGTTCCTGAAATGACTCCGGCTATCGTAGAATCTATCAGCGACCGCTACATTGAACTGTACGAACACATCACTGGCGAAAGCTTCGTGAAAGGTGAAACAGAAGACCTGACCAAACGTATCGAAAAGAACGTAACAGATTATTTGACTCTTTAATATCCCTATCTCCTTTTAAGGTGGCTCGTGCTGCCTTAAAGGGAGATTCAAAATTTATCCCATCCTAATATTTTTCGCATGTCTCACTATCCACAAGAAAAAATCAAGCCATATAATGAAGATGAGGGCAAGGCTGCTCAGGTAGAGAAAATGTTCGACCATATCGCCCCGGCCTACGACAACCTGAACCACCTGATGTCATGGGGAATCGACAAAAGCTGGAGAAGAAAGGCCATCCGCCTGCTGAAGCCCTACCACCCGCAACGCATCATGGACGTGGCTACCGGAACGGGAGACTTTGCCATTCAGGCCTGCCAGATGCTGCAACCTGCCGAACTGATTGGTACGGACATTTCGGAAGGCATGATGAACGTAGGACGGGAAAAAGTGAAACAACTGGGACTGGACAAGCAGATTTCTTTTGCGAAAGAGGACTGTACGGCTTTGTCGTTCCCAGACAACCGGTTCGATGCCATTACCGTGGCATTCGGTATCCGCAATTTTGAACACTTGGACCTCGGCCTGAAAGAAATGTACAGGGTACTGGTTCCCGGAGGACATCTGGTCATCCTGGAGCTGTCGGAACCGGAACATTTCCCCATGAAACAAGGATATGCAGTTTACTCCAAGGTGGTGATACCTGCACTGGGAAGACTGCTGTCGAAAGACCGTAGTGCCTATACTTATCTTCCTGAATCTATCAAGGCTTTCCCCCAAGGAGAAATCATGCAGGAAATTATCCGGAAAGCCGGCTTCAGCCAGGTAGAATTCAAGCGCCTGACAATGGGTACTTGCACACTCTATTTCGCTACCAAATAACTAAATTCTTTGAACCTTATGAAAAAATTTGGCTTAATCGGCTATCCGCTCGGACACTCATTCTCTAGAAATTTTTTCAATGAGAAGTTCCATTCCGAGAATATTGATGCCGAATATGTGAACTTTGAAATTCCAAGCATTGATGAACTTCCGCACATCATTCAGGCAAATCCTTCGCTTGCAGGACTGAATGTGACTATCCCTTACAAAGAGAAAGTTATTTCCTATCTGGACGAACTGGATAAGGATGCACGCGAAATCGGAGCGGTAAACGTAATTAAAGTGGAACACACCAAGGGAGGTACCAAACTGAAAGGATACAATTCGGACATCATCGGATTTGTGCGTTCCATCGAAGCGCTGCTGGAACCTTATCACAAGAAGGCATTGATCTTGGGTACCGGAGGAGCTTCCAAAGCCATTCATCAAGGATTGAAGCAACTGGGACTGGAGGTGCTGTTCGTTTCACGCAACAAGCACAATGACATGACCATTACTTACGAAGAAATTACCCCTGAAATCATGCAGGAATACAAGGTGATTGTCAACTGCACACCGGTGGGCATGTATCCGAAAGCAGATGAATGTCCGAATATTCCGTATGAACTGCTGACTCCCCAGCACTTGCTGTATGACTTGCTGTACAACCCCAACACCACGCTTTTCATGAAAAAAGGCAGCGACCAGGGAGCCATCGTAAAGAATGGACTGGAAATGCTCCTGCTACAGGCTTTTGGGGCTTGGGACATCTGGAACAGCTAAACATTTATCCTACATGACACTGAAGAAAAAAATTGGCTGGACAGCAGGAATTCTGCTTGTACTGATAGTGGGTATTTGCATAGGAGGAAGCCTTTACCTGATAGACTTTTCACTCCGCCCGGAAAACCGGGGAAAGAATATGGAGGAATCTGAAGCGTTCATGCGAACTGAATATCCGCAGATTGTTCCCTGGCTGGACAGCCTGCAACAGCATCATGCCTTGCGGGATACGTTTATCACCGCACCAGACGGAATCCGGATGCATGCGTTTTATGCACGTGCTTCCCGCCCTACCCGACGTACGGCCATCATCGTACACGGATATACAGACAATGCCATCCGCATGTTCCATATCGGCTACCTATATAACCACTCGCTGGATTACAACATTCTGCTGCCCGACCTGCGTTACACGGGACTGACAGAAGGAGATGCCATACAGATGGGCTGGCTCGACAGAAAGGACGTGTTGCAATGGATTGATACAGCTCCGGCTTTGTTTGGCGACTCGCTGAAGGCGGTGGTTCACGGTATTTCGATGGGGGCTGCCACCACAATGATGGTGTCGGGAGAAAAAACTCCTGAATACATCACCTGCTTTGTGGAAGACTGTGGCTATACCAGCGTGTGGGACCAGTTCAGCAAAGAGTTGAAAGGCCTTTTCGGACTCCCCCCCTTCCCGTTACTCTATACGGCCAGCTGGATTTGCCAACTCCAGAACGGATGGAACTTTCAGGAGGCGTCTGCCCTCTCACAAGTGGCTCGCTGTACGAAGCCCATGCTCTTCATCCATGGCGACAACGATGATTTTGTACCCACATGGATGGTGCACAAGGTGTATGCCGCCAAGCCTTCTCCTAAGGAAATCTGGATTACAGAAGGCGTAGATCACGCACACTCCTACAAGCTGTATCCGGATGAGTACACAGAAAAGGTAAAAGCGTTTACTGACAAATATGTTCGCTGAAACAGATAAAAACAAACCGGGTGTTTCAACTTGACTAATGAAACACCCGGTTTGTTTTTTTATTCCTTCTATAATATATAGGTACTTATGCCTGAAGTTCTTCGCATTCTTTCAACCATAATGCAGCACTGGCATCACTCGGCATACGCCAGTCTCCTCGCGGACTCAAAGATACGGAACCTACCTTCGGCCCATCGGGCAAGCAGGAACGCTTGAACTGTTGCGCAAAGAAACGGCGATAGAAGTTGGTAAGCCACTTCTTGATAGTCGTGCTGTCGTACACCCCACGGAAAGCAATCTCGGCCAGATAGAAAATCTTTGCCGGACGGAAACCAAAGCGCAGGAAATGGAAGAGGAAGAAATCGTGCAATTCATACGGTCCGACCAGATCTTCTGTTTTCTGCTTGATGTTGCCGTTCTCATCGGCCGGAATCAGTTCCGGGCTGATAGGTGTATCGATAATATCCAGCAAGGTGTTTCGTGAAAGCGTATCTACACCGGTCTGGGCCACCCAGTTTACCAGGTAGCGAACCAGGGTTTTAGGGATGCTGGCATTCACTCCATACATGGACATGTGGTCACCATTGTACGTGGCCCAGCCCAAAGCAAGCTCTGAAAGGTCACCGGTACCGATTACCAGTCCGCCAATCTTGTTGGCATAATCCATCAATATCTGGGTTCTCTCTCTGGCTTGACCGTTTTCGTAGGTCACATCATGCACGGACATATCCTGACCTATATCCTGGAAATGCTGGATGCAGGCATCCTTTATACTGATTTCTTTCGTAGTAACCTGCAGAGAACTCATCAGTGAAAGTGCATTGTGGTAGGTACGGTTTGTGGTACCGAAGCCCGGCATGGTGACTCCCACAATACCTTTACGAGACAGATTCAACTTATCAAAGGTCTTGACACAAACCAAAAGCGCCAAGGTAGAGTCCAGTCCACCGGAGATACCTAACACCACCGTCTTACAATTGGTGTGTACCAAGCGCTTGGCCAGTCCGGCTACCTGAATAGAGAAAATCTCCTCGCAACGTTCGTCCAGCTGGCGTTCACCAGAAGGCACAAACGGATGAGGCTCTACCGAACGGGTAAGAGTCAAATCGCGGGAAGCAACAAGTGCGGTAGAGATATGCTGCATAGGATGCTGATCGCGATACATACGTACGCTGCTGGAGAAAGTGGTATTCGTCAGACGTTCTCCTCTCAAACGCTCCACATCTATCTCGCTGACCACAAGCTGTTCTTCAAATGAGAAACGGTCGGAAGCGGCAAGCAGGCTTCCATTCTCGTAAATCAATGCGTTTCCGGCAAAAACCACATCGGTGGTAGATTCCCCGAAACCGCAGGATGAAAATACATATCCAGCCAGACAACGAGCTGACTGCTGTGCCAACAACGAACGGAGGTACTGATGCTTGCTGATATTTTCGGTATCGGCAGACAGGTTGAAGATTATCTCCGCACCTTTCAGAGCCAGTGCAGAGCTGGGAGGTACAGGCGCCCATACATCCTCACACAACTCGATTCCGAAGCATACATCCGGCGTATCGAACAGCAGATTTGTACCCATCGGCACCACCTGACCACACAAACGTACATTCATGGAATCCGGATGAGCCACGGCAGAAGTAAACCAGCGCTTCTCGTAGAATTCTTTATAATTAGGCAGATAAGTCTTAGGCACAATACCTAGAATCTTACCTTTCTGAAAAACCACAGCACAGTTCATCAGCGTAGAATTGACCACGACCGGCATACCGACAATGGAAATAATGTCCAGCTGACGGGTATTATTGACAATCTGCATCAAAGCCAGTTCAGCCTGCTCAAGCAATAAACTTTGCGCAAACAAATCTCCACAGGAATATCCTGTCAGGTTCAATTCCGGAAAAACAATAATCTGAATCCCCTTTCCATCGGCTATTACAATCTGTTTTTCCGTCTGTTGTGCATTGAATTTGCAGTCGGCTACTTTCACTGCAGGAACGACAGCCGCCACTTTTACAAAACCAAATCTCATATAAATTTGTTATATATAAATAGATATGCAAAAATAAACAGAATATTTGAACATCTACACAGAATAAAGAGGGAGATTTTAAAGAAAAGGCATAAAGCAAAAAAAATAAAAAACAGAGGAGAGTATTTGTGGTTATAAAAAATCTTTGTATATTTGCCTTTGAATTAGAATTGTAACAGTTACATAATTGAAAATAGATATGACAGCATACGAATACTTGCTCAGTTACCACATCAAGCCGTCTGTACAACGCATCGCCATCATGGACTATCTGTTGAACCATAAGACACATCCATGTATCGATGAAATATATACAGCTTTGTGCAAGGAAATCCCCACGCTCTCTAAAACAACGGTATATAATACGCTGAAGTTGTTTGTAGAACACGGCGCGGCCAAAATGCTGACCATAGATGAAAAAAATGCCTGCTTTGACGGAGATGTGCATCCGCATGCGCATTTTCAATGCAAGGTCTGCAATAAAATCTACGATGTAGAGATTCCACAGAATCTCAGTGAGGCAGAACCTTTCCGCAAAGAAGGTTTTATCGTGGAAGAAGTGCATCAGTATTATAAGGGAGTTTGCCCCGAATGTGCTGAAAAAGGATTGATGAATAACTAAGAATTAACTTATTAATATTATAACTAACTACTTAAAATTTTTGACTTATGAAAAAGTTTATCTGTACAGTTTGTGGTTACATTTACGAAGGTGAAACAGCTCCTGAAAAGTGTCCGTTGTGTAAAGCTCCTGCTTCTAAATTCAAAGAAATGGAAGAAGCTGAAGGTGGTTTGCAGTTTGTAGACGAACACGTAATCGGCGTAGCTAAAGGTTGCGACGACGAAATGATCAAAGACCTGAACAACCACTTCATGGGCGAATGTACTGAAGTTGGTATGTACCTGGCTATGAGCCGTCAGGCTGACCGCGAAGGCTATCCTGAAGTGGCAGAAGCTTTCAAACGTTATGCTTGGGAAGAAGCTGAACACGCTGCTAAATTCGCAGAACTGTTGGGTGACTGTGTATGGGATACTAAGACAAACCTTGAAAAACGTATGAACGCTGAATGCGGTGCTTGCGAAGACAAGAAACGTATCGCTACTCGTGCTAAACAGCTGAACCTGGATGCTATCCACGATACTGTTCACGAAATGGCTAAGGACGAAGCTCGTCACGGAAAAGGTTTCGAAGGCTTGTACAACAGATACTTCAAGAAATAATTGAAAGTATAGCTTTCATCACTAACGGAGGCCACCTCAATCACGAGGATGGCCTCTATTTTTTTCTTTTTGAGAACCATAAAAGCTGAATTCACAGTTCTTTAATCAAAGCCAGTACTCCTTCGGCAGTACCGGAGTACTTCTTCGGCAGTACTTCAGTACTTCCTTTACAGTACTGAAGTATTTCCCTGAAAGTACAGGGAAAACATATTATTCTACATAATCGAGTAGGAGGAACGGGATTAATTCCCGTTCCGACCTCTCACACCACCGTACGTGCCGTTCGGCATACGGCGGTTCCCTAATTAACCTTTAAACACAGGATGATAGTACATCTTAAAAGTAAGGTAACCAGCTCGAAGCAAACGCTCATCCGACAAAGCCGCTTGTACAGTGGGATGACTTGCCATTCGCCAGTATTTCTTACGACAAAAGGCAGCCATTCGCACACGGCTCTCATCGGGAATAAGCTTCTTCAGATTTCGATACCGGGTTCGGACTCGTTTCCAAGACTTCCAAATACACATCCGTATGCGATGACGGAGCCAGCCGTCCCATTCCTTTATCCTACTTTTGAGACCTGCAAACTTAAAATAGTTGAGCCAACCACGGATATACCAAGTCAAACGTTGTTTACGATATTCGTAGCTCCAGCCGTTATTACGGCTGGTGAGTTCACGTATCTTAATCTTCATCTTCTTGATACTATCGACATGGATGTAGAATTGGCATTTGCCATTTCTACGACCAAAGGCATAGGAAAGGAATTTGATGTCACGCATATAAGCAACATGGGTCTTATCCTTATTCACCTTTAGAAAAAGTTTCGTTTCAATAAAGGGAAGCAGATTATCCAATGTGCGTTGGGCGGAACGACGGCTTTTACAAAAGATGACCAAGTCATCAGCATACCGAACGAACAAATGCCCACGTCTCTCCAGCTCCTTGTCCAACTCATTAAGCATTATATTGCTTAATAAGGGACTCAATGGACCACCTTGAGGAACTCCGACCGGACTGGCCTCTTTCTTGCCTCCTATAAGTACACCGGAGTTCAGATATTTATGAATCAGAGAAATGACACGACCGTCTTTGATGGTACGTGACAGGATTTCTATCAACTTACTATGGCAGACTGTATCAAAGAATTTCTCCAAATCCATATCGACCGTGAACACATAACCGGCAGAGATATATTCGCCACATTTTAATAACGCATCATGAGCACTACGATGAGGGCGGAAACCATAGCTGGTTGGTGAAAATTGAGGTTCATAAAGAGGTTGAAGCACTTGTGAGATGGCTTGCTGAATCAAACGGTCAACAACCGTGGGGATACCCAAGTTACGTGTCTTCCCATTCGACTTGGGAATCTCCACACGACGCACGGGGTTCGGATGGTAGTTACCATCATAAATGGAAGCTATTAGCTTATCCTTGTGGCAACGAAGATAAGGAAGCAACTCGTCCACTTCCATACGGTCAATGCCGCCACTACCCTTGTTACTCTTTACCTGTTTATAAGCAAGGTTTAGATTAGAAGGGGAAAGAATGTATTCCAATAACTCTCCTTTTTCCTGTTTAATGGCTGTAAGATGATTTTCAGTTATCCCAATGAAAGTCTGCATACCAATCAGCACTTCAGGTTCCACCCTCTGCGCCGATTGGTCGGATAGAGTTTCTATGTTCTGCTTTCTTCCCATCATAAGGTAACATTCAGGTATCTTACATAATTAAGGTTCAGCCCTTCCCCATTATGGTGAGTAACAGGTACTATGGCTTCGGCTGGACACCCTTGCCTTGGGCTAACGATTCCCACTATCAGGGCTCGTTCGGGACTTACACCCTATAGCGCACGCCCATGCTGGGCGTACTAAGAAAGGCTGCCCCAATTCTCTTGGAACAGCCCTGTCTTGTTTATATATCTACAAAAATGATTAACTGTTTGTCTTTCCTAACCAGGTCAGTCGATGCCAGACAGTTTCTAATGGACCACGTTTGAAATGGCGGAACCACCAGTGAGCAAAAGCAAGCTGGGCCAGGAAGAATGCGATTCCGACCAATAAACTCAACGTAGTGCCACAAGATTTATGCAAGGCCAGTCCGTAACCGAAATACAGGAAACTGCCTATCACTGATTGCATGATATAGTCGGTCAGACTCATTCTTCCGTAGGGTACAAGTATCTTCAGTATCCGCCCCTTCCCCATCCAATACAACAAGAGGAATGCGGATACAATGGCCAGCATAAAGCAGAAGTTATACCAGGAATTAAAAATGGTCTTCAAACTGTCAAGTACCAAAGGCTGTGAAGCTATTGAGAATATAAAACCTTTAAGGAAATAGAAAATCACCGCCAAAGGAAGTGAAAAGCATAACACATAAGTCCAGAATGTACGTGCCTTTGTCAGAGTAGCTTCAGAAGAAGAATCAAAATATCCCACACGTCCTATCCACAAACCAAGGATGAACAAAGAGCAGGTCTGGAAAACTCGTCCGTAACACCAGGCCCAGTTCAGGCTGGCCAACTGACCGATTGTGAAATTTACCTTCACCATCTCCCACCAGGATTCACCTCCTAACTGAGGATATACATCGCCCAACGAGAAAATCATCTGCTTCGGTGCATATTCAGGATTGACAAAACCACACAGCACTTTCAGCCATTCTACGGGCTGCAGCATCAATATCAGTGCCAGTATCAGCAATCCCTTGTTGCTCCAATGACGTACAGGCACAAGAATAAAACCTAAAATGGCATATAGCACCAAGATTTCACCCGGGAAAAACAAAGAATTGACAAAGCCGAAACCAAGCAATAGCAGCAAGCGCCACATATAGCGGTTCCTAAAATCTTCTCCTCTTTTTTCCGATCCCCGGCTCTGCAAATAAAATGTGAAGCCGAACAGCAAGGCAAAAATAGCGTATGCCTTACCCGAGAACATGAAGAACAGCATGTCCCACAAGCTTTTATCTAAAGCGCCAAGCACCGGAGAGGTAGTTTCCGGAAAAGAATAAAAATTAAAATGTTCAATGTTATGAAGCAGGATAATCCCCATTACCGCGAATCCTCGTAACGCATCAATAGCCAGGATTCGCTCTTTCTTTTGAATGTTTTCCATCGTCTGTAAAATTAACAATAAAAAAACGGGAAACCTGTTTTTAAAAAGCAGGCTTCCCGTTTCTACAATTATGGCACGCCATCTCCCACAAAAGAGAATGTGCCTTATCTCATATTTTTATCTTAGTTCTTTGCAGAATCATTTACGGCAGCCGGAGCAGTAGTAGCCGCAGCATCAGTCTTCTGAGGAGCAGCAAAACCTGCAGGAGCATTCAACGGATTTGTTTTCTGCTCTTTTACAGCCTGTTCCATGATTACTGAAGAACCTTCTGCCTGAGAAGGAACTACGTAAGAAGTAGCTACACTGATTACTACCATGAAAGCAGCCAAACCCCAAGTCAGTTTTTCAATAAAGTCAGTTGTCTTACGAACTCCCATAATCTGATTAGACGAAGCGAAGCTAGAAGAGAGTCCTCCTCCTTTTGAATTCTGTATCAGTACCACAAAGCACATCAATACAGCAGCAAGCACCATTAATACAACAAATAATAAATACATTTTCTTTTATTTTGATTTAGCGTTAATAATCAATTTTTCCAAAAACCTGATTTGGTCTGCAAAGTAAGTATTTTTTTTCGGATATTTCAAATTTAATTTTTTAATAATTTCCAGCGCTTTATCATAGCGTTGCTGTTTAACATAAATTTTAGCCAAAGTTTCCGTAAAATAATCTTCACCTTCTTCCGTATCAGACTCTTCTTTTTCTGTATCAGGCACCACCTCCTCCGTTTCTACAGTCTCTGAAGAAGATTCCTCCTCCAACAAAGCAGTCTCCTTTATCGGCTCCACTCCTTCGGCTTCTTCACAGGCCGCCTGTTCTATAAAGTGGTCGATTAAATCTTGTCCGCGCAGGGGATTTACAGAAGCGGTTTCTGTATTTTCCTCCTTTTCCATCAGCACAGAGGTATAATCCACTGCTTCTACCGGCAAAGGAAAGAGTTTTTCCACAGAAAGGTCCTTATCATCAGCCAGAAAACGGTCAATCAGGTCCAGCGTTCTGTCAGATGTTTCTGACGATATGTTTTCTTTTTCGGCTACATGCCGGTTAATGACAAACTTATCCCCTTCAATGGCATAAAACAGGATGCTCAAATCGGCTACAAACAAAGCCCCCTTGCGCAACTCATCTTTAAAAGAAGGGTCACGCAACAGATACAGATTCTTTAAATACAAAATACGGGCTGTCTGGAAAAAAGGATACTGTACCAAAAGCTGTCTTAATTCATACAAGCTTTCAGTGCCCAGCTCTTCCGGGTGTTCAATCCAATGCTGTAGTCGTTGTTGTACCATCATTCCTGCTCTTACCAGTTGGCTACAGTTGCATTAAATATCTGCTCCACAATTTCATCAATCATCTGCTGTACAAGCTCTTCTTGCACGGACGACAACTGCTGGCTGGCATTGTATTCACGGCTGGCAGTAAACTGCTGATCAGAAATATCTTCCGCATGATTGGTATTATTGACAAATCTCACATTTACCGTCATTCTCAACTCTGCCATCGTAGAATAACCATCAGAACCGACTCCTTTATTGTAAGCATCGTAGTTCGTAATTTCACCCGACAATTCCAAGTCACCTCCCTGACGAACCTGTTTCAGACGAGTCTGCTGCATATATTTATCCTGCAAAGCCGTGTTGAACATCGACTCCATCGGTCCCCATACAAAGGCAGCCGAGCGGTTCGGAAAGTTCTGGAAACTGATTGTCTTCACCTTATCATAGTTAATGGAAGATCCATTAAATTTATACGAAACCGTACATGCCGTAAGGATACACAAACAAACGGCCAGAAAATATTTACTCAGTCTGCTATATTTTTTATTCAAGTCCATATTCTTTGATTTTTCTATAAAGGGTACGTTCTGAAATTTTCAAATCATTCGCTGCATTTTTTCTTTTTCCATGATGACGTTCCAATGCCTTACGAATCATTTCCTTCTCCACTTCATCCAGTGAAAGATTCTCTTCAATGTATTCTTCCGTATCCTGCACATCATCCGACACATCTGCATGCGTAACCTTCACATTCGGATTTACTTGTGACACATTCGTTACTGGAGTCACGCTGGATACCTTACCCACTTCTTCGGCAGGATTTAGCACCACTGCAGAAGGCTGTATCAGGCTGGACGGAGTTTCAGGAATATAATGTACCGGCATAGACGACGGAGTCGTGACCGTTCCACCAGCTGCACGTTCGGCCATGATGTCATGTACCAGTTTCTTCAATTCAGTTACATCCCTCCGCATATCGAACAACACCTGATAAAGTATCTCCCTCTCGCTCTGGAAACCCTTTTCACCTTGCGGCTTCACGCCACCCAGCAATGTCGGGTATTTTGATACGGGTTGAGCAGGCAAATACCCCCGAAGAATTTCGGCAGTAATCTCACGGTTGGTTTCAATAATAGAGATTTGTTCCGTGATATTTTTCAACTGACGGATATTACCCGGCCAGGTATACGACACGAGCAACTGCTTGGCATCCTCCATCAACTGAATAGCCGGCATACGGTATTTTTCGGCAAAATCTGCGGCAAACTTACGGAACAAAAGAGGAATATCATCCGGACGTTCACGCAGTGCCGGCACTTTAATAGGCACCGTATTCAGACGATAGTACAAGTCTTCACGGAAACGTCCGTTCGCTATGGCTTCCGTAAAATCCACATTCGTGGCTGCCACAATCCGGACATCCGTTTTCTGCACTTTGGAAGAGCCGACCTTTATATATTCTCCGCTTTCAAGCACACGAAGCAAACGAGCCTGAGTAGAAAGAGGAAGTTCACCCACCTCATCCAGAAAGATGGTGCCGCCATTAGCCTCGGCAAAATACCCGTTACGGTCGCTGATGGCACCGGTAAATGCCCCTTTCTCATGACCAAATAATTCGGAATCAATCGTACCCTCCGGAATGGCTCCACAGTTTACCGCAATATACGGTCCGTGTTTTCTCCGGCTAAACTGATGGACTATCTGAGGGAAGCTTTCCTTACCGACTCCACTTTCTCCCGTCACCAGTACGGACAAATCTGTAGGAGCTACCTGAATAGCCACATCAATGGCACGGTTCAACCCTTCACAATTGCCTATGATGCCAAAACGAAGTTTTACATTCTGTATCTCTGATTTCACCATATAGTCTTCGATTATATGGCAAATTTACAAAAAGTTTGAAACCCGTACATGCATTTACTCCAAAAAGTATAATTTAGAATACGGTACGAATCATGAAGCGTATGCCCCATTTGCTGGCTGTAGGCAGTTCATTGTAATTCAAACGACGCACATATTCCACATGGAGCAACTTGAAGATATTATGAATACCCGCACTTACCTCCACATAAGGTTTCTTGGGGTCCATGACATAGCTCGAGGTATGATAATTGCCCGCTGCATCGTAATGTCCCGGGAACAACATCAGCTCCGTATCATTGGCATTCTGCGGGAGCAACGGATTATTCTTGTCGGTAAGTGTACCCCATAAACATTTCACGCCGATAAATTCACGCCATTTCAACTTCTTCAGAAGAGGAATACGGTTGAAGATTTTTCCCTGCAAATTCCATGATACATCCAGCGACGCATAACGGTCGTTCAGGAACTCCATATTATTAATCAAGCTGAAAGTCTCGTCCTGAAGAATATAAGACAAGTTGGCCGCTGGCATAATCAGCAAGGGGAAAGGCACCTTATTCCATTGAATTCCTCCTTTTACACAAGTATCAATGTTTCCCCAAGAACTCAGCCAAAAGCGCTTGTAGAGACTCATTTCCGTCATGTTATAGGTATAATCACTACCTAAGATACCTTTCAACCCCAGCGTATGCTGCAACGTAAAAACCGGTGCATCGAGATTGACCGGCAAACGGCGCTGCTTGGTATTGATGAATGTTTCTCCCGGTGCATAACGAAAAGCCAGCGTAGCCTCAGCCAGTGAAAAATCCTTCGTATTATAAGGAGAATGTACCCATTCCGTTCCTGTCAGTGCACCCGATGCCAAATCCTGCTGCAACTGATTTTCCTGTGCCATGGTACGATAAAACAATTTTCCACAAGCCTCCAGATTGGTATGCTTCAGCATAAAGGTCGTTTTCAAACCGCTTTCCTTCTCCAGTTCATACTTCACGCTGGCCGTACGCTCGTAGTTATACTGGTCGACCGATGTCACCTTGAACGAAGTAAACACATTGTCCTTGTCGGTTCCCATAAATTTGTCGGACGGTAACATGTTATCGTACGAATACGACAGCGTCAACGAATTAATCGGATACTCACGGGGAAGGTATTCCCTCTTGTTGAAAGAATATTCCACCTCAGCCTTGTATTTTGACTTCTCATCCTTAAAACCATAGGCATAATATCCGCGCAAGAAGAGATGAGGATTCAGGTTCGCTGTGGTTTGTGCAGAAGCTCTCAAACGCAACCCGTCAATGTAGTTGCTTGAAATCATCGTATTAATCGGACCAATATCCACCTTACTGGGTCTTCCCTTCACTCCTGTTTCAACAAAGTTTTCGATAAAGGCCTTGGCCACAAATATGATGTACTTGAATCCCTTGATTTTTGCCAGATTGTCCACGAACTGCCCCATATTATCCTCCGACTTCGTCAATTCCGTCGGACGATATTCCTTCCAGAAGGAGTCGTCACGCATCATGGCATTGACATCCTTTATCTCATCTCCCTTCTTCTTGAATATCTTGGCAGGAATCTCGTCAAATCCAAAATCAGAATATCGCGTGGTACGCCTTACCTGAAAAGAGCCCAAAATTTTCTTCAAATAAGACAATTCACACAGCATGTCATCTTCCATCAGCACCCATTCTCCCGTAGACAACTGACCGAACTTCTGTTCAATAATCATGTTATCCACAAAGTTTATATCGGTCTTCTTCGGAAGATTCATGATACATTTATTCACACGGAAAGTAGAATCCGCAAGGATATACAAATGACCGGTAAAACCGAAATCCTGTGAGTTGTTGGGCACGAAAGTCAAGTGGAAACATTTTTCCTTGTCCACCATCACCGTATCCATGATGTAATACTTATAGAAATTGATACCCGCATTCGAAATCGGACTATCGAACGGGTACTGAAGGAAACGGAAGCGGTCCTGATAAATATTAATATCCTGGAACACATCTTTCAATACAGTCGACAGCATATCGCCCGTATTAAACAGTTCATTGACTCCCGTAGAGTTAATACCTTTTACAATTGTCTTTTCATCGTGAGGATTCTTCCGGTACAATTTTTCTGTCACCGTCTCGTCCACCGAAATAGGCAGAATATTCTTACCCGTCACGCTACACTGCTCCACCTGGTCACGGAAGAAAGGATACTTCTTAAACAGGTTCGATTCACGCAACGAGTCGGTTGTAATATTATTTAAAGAGAATGTAATCTTCTGATACTTATTATAATGATAAAAATCATTCACACCCAAATCATTCAGTTTCTTGGCTGCAATAACTTTCTTCATCATTTCCACTGCCGGATTATTCTTTCGAGAATATTTTTCCTTCTTGGGCTTCACCACGACCTCATCCAGCACCAAGTCGGGCTTCATTTTGACATTCAATGTCTTCGTCTTGGCAGACACATCACGTACCTCCGTACCATAACCCACCATAGAAAAGGTCAATTTATTCCACCCTGTATGAGCAGCTATTGAATATTTACCATCTATATCTGTAATAGTTCCCACCCCTTTTCCATCATAATATACATTCAAATAAGGGATAGGGTCACCCGTTTCAGAGTCTGTAACAACTCCACTGATTTGCGCAGAAAGTTTCACAACTCCCAGACACAACACGATTAAAAAAAGCAATCTTTTTATCATATATCTCATTAACACCTTAATAGTCCAGCTTATCAAGTTTGTAAAAATACAGAGTGAAATAATCTCTTACAAATTTCACTCCCCGAAAAACGATATTCTTACCTTTTTTTATGAATAATAGAATATAATTTCTTCTCTCACCTACGAAAAAAACGGCAATGAAGCGCTCTCCATTGCCGGTTTTATTTTTTACAAAAAAGACATTAAGCCTTAGTCAATTTCTTCGTCAGCTTCATATCCTCCCATCTCACGCAAAGCATTCTTCAGCATGACATATTGCTGGAACAAATGATTCACCGGAACTTCCCCTTCTGTATAATCATGCATCGGGCTCTTCAGGAAGAAGCTCAAGAAGCGTTGTGTTCCATAACGTCCGGCACGTGCAGCCAAGTCGCTCAACAATACCAAATCCAGACACAACGGAGCAGCCAAAATAGAATCCCTGCACAAGAAGTTAATCTTAATCTGCATCGGATAGCCCATCCAACCGAAAATATCAATATTATCCCAGCCTTCCTTGTTGTCATTGCGAGGCGGATAATAGTTGATACGTACCTTGTGATAATAATCAGAATACAAGTCCGGCTGGTCTTCCGGTACCAGAATAGATTCCAGTGTAGAAAGCTTGCTCACTTCTTTTGTATGGAAGTTAGCCGGTTCATCCAACACAAGACCGTCGCGGTTTCCTAAAATATTGGTAGAGAACCATCCTGACAATCCCAGACAACGTGTACCGATAATCGGCGCAAAACCTGACTTCACCAATGTCTGACCAGTCTTAAAATCCTTACCGGCAATCGGCATCTTAGTCTGTTCTGCCATTTCCCACATCGCCGGAATATCCACTGTGGTATTCGGCGCACCCATGATGAAAGGAGCTCCTTCGGCCAAAGCAGCGTATGCATAACACATAGAAGGAGCAATGTGTTCGCGGTCATCCTGCTTCATTGCGTTCTCCAACGCAGCCAAGGTGCCATGTACGCTTTCACAAACCGGTACGTAAATTTCAGTAGAAGCAGCCCAAAGCACAACGATACGTGCACAGTTGTTGTCTGCCTTAAATTTACGAATGTCTTCTCTCAACTGTTCCACCATATCCCAACGGGTAGCACAATCCTTCACATTGTTTCCATCCAGGCGTTTGGCGTAGTTACGGTCAAAAGCAGCCTTCATCGGCACAATCTTTTCCAGTTCATCTTTCACCGGATTAATATCCTTCTCACGCAACACCTCGCAGTTGATAGCCGACTCATACGCATTAGCCGGATATACATCCCATGCACCAAAAACAATATCATCCAGTTTGGCCATCGGCACAATTTCATTATAATGCAAATATTTCTTTGCATCTCCACGCCCTACACGAATCTTATCATACTGCGTCATTGAGCCCACCGGCTTTGCCAATCCTTTACGAGTCATTAAAACCCCTGTCATAAACGTGGTAGCCACAGCTCCCAAACCAACACACAATACGCCCAGCTTACCTTCTGCGGGCTTTACATTCATTTTTTCCATTTCTAAATTTCTTTTTCTCCTAGTAACTTTACATTAATTCTTGCCTTTGAAACTCAGTCTTTTTCAAGAATCTATCCCAAAGAGCAGGAACAAACTGTTCAAAGTTAAGACTTTGTTTGATTCAATAAAGCTTTTATGAGCTTTTTTATTTGCTAATAAGTAAAAATAAGCCATAAATTCAGAAGAAAAAGCCATTAACCGACTTATCAGAGAGTAAAATAATGCGTATCTTTGCAGACGCATTTAAAGAAATACTCAACTACATGAATGATATTTGTTGCATTGGACACATTACATTAGACAAAATTGTAACTCCAAAACAAACGACTTACATGCCGGGAGGCACTTCTTACTACTTTTCACACGGTATACGTAGACTGAAAGATTTCAAAAACTACAAGCTGGTTACTGCTGTGGCTCCTAGTGAATATGGCATTATTGAAGAAATGAGAAAAGAAGGGCTTCAAGTAGAAGTCCTGCCAAGCCGTCACACCGTATATTTTGAAAATACATACGAAGAGAATCAGGACAACCGTTCCCAGCGTGTATTGGCTAAGGCTGACCCTTTCACTGCAGATGCTTTAAAAGATGAAAATGCACACATCTTCCATTTAGGAAGTTTGCTGGCGGATGACTTTCCACTTGAAGTAGTAAAGGAGTTGGCTCAGAAAGGTACATTGGCTGTCGACGCACAAGGCTATCTCCGGAAAGTGGAAGGTGAGCACGTATTCCCTGTAGACTGGCATGAAAAGAAAAAAGCCCTGAAATACATTGATATTTTGAAAGTCAATGAACATGAAGCTGAAGTGCTGACGGGATTCAAAGACCCTGAAAAAGCAGCAAAGCAACTGGCTCAATGGGGTGTGAAAGAAGTCCTGCTGACTTTAGGAAGCCTTGGCTCACTTATTTATGCAGAAGGAAAGTTCTATAAGATTCCGGCATACGCTCCTAAAGAAGTAGTAGATGCCACCGGATGCGGTGATACCTACGTACTTGGTTATCTTTATATGCGAAACAAAGGAGCTTCATACGCAGAAGCAGGATGTTTCGCAGCTGCCATGTCTACTATCAAGCTGGAGAAATCCGGTCCTTTTTCCGGAACAGAAGAAGAAGTATGGCATATCTTGAAAAGCAACAAACAAAAGCCGGAAGTACTAGTTGCCCAATAACCCAAATTTTTCATACAAATAACAATCAAGGGGGGCCTGCTGATTTCAGCTTGCCCCTTTTTTTACCTGTCATCCCTGACAGTTACCCCATCTTTCCTGTCAGATAAGG
>NZ_JBBKBF010000036.1:0-41655 GCF_037892625.1 Phocaeicola sp. ICN-14070
ACAATGTATAGAAAATATTGATTTATACGAAACGCTGGCAGTAGTCGTACTTAATTCTCCTTCGTATGCCGGAACTACATATTTCGGGTATTACAACGAAAATAACCAGGTAACCGAACTGGCCATAGCTTATTGCCCTATCATCTACGATCTGGAAAATGAAAGTTTCAGACAAGTACTGGTACACGAAGCGGTAGGTCACGGATTCGCTAAACTGGAAGATGAATACAGTTATGAACAAAACGGAAAAATTTCTTCCTCAGAAATCAGTAGTGTAAAAATGCTGCAAAGCTATGGATGGGCACAAAATGTGGATTTCACTCAGGATGAAAATACCATCCTGTGGTCTTCCTTCCTGAAAGACAGCCGCTATACTTCTGAAAGTATCGGTATTTATGAAGGAGCTTGCACGTATATGAGTGGCGTATATCGCCCTACTGAAGACAGCATGATGAATACCAATACCTGCGGATTTAACGCGCCATCACGTAAAGCCATCTACGATATGGTTATGAAAAGAGGAGAAAATCGGGAAACATCCTATGAAGAATTTACGGTATTTGACAAACAGAATCCTTCTGAAAGCCAAACCTTCAGCCGTAATTCAGCCTCTACCAGCAGTAGCCGTCAGTTTGCACGCCCACATTTTGTCGGCAAGTCTGTCCACAAGTAAAATTTAAAAACTTCAATAGGTAAATAGAAAAATCCTTTAAAATGCACTATGTCTCTGCAAGCTGAAACGTAAGTTTCTCTATCGGAAGCCCAACATTCTCCCCTAGAAAAACCTACGTTTCACGAATGAAAGACATAAAAAACAACTAAATGAAGCAATAATCATGCAAGGACATCTTAATAAAAGGACCTGTTATAAAAAACCTGTTATAAAAAACCTGAAGTAATTTACTTCAAACAAAAACGCCCTGAGTCTGTGACAGATACAGGGCGTTGCTTTTTTATTTTTCGTTTATATTTTTATCCGGCCATCAGCAAGACAAGCAGCTGTGCTGTCAGGATACGCAAAAACATGGTCAACGGATAAACGGTTGAGTAACCTACAGCCGGCGCATCGTTTCCTGCAATCTGATTGGCGTATGCCAAGGCAGGAGGGTCTGTATTACTACCGGCAATCAAACCCATCAACGTGAAATAGTTCACCCGGTGATGCCAGCGGGCAATAATACCGGTAATAATCAACGGTATGAAAGTAATCAGAAAACCGAGACCCACATACAACACGCCATCACCTTCTACTACCATCTGCACAAAGTTCTCGCCGGCCTTGACTCCTACACTTGCCAAGAAGAGCACCAGTCCCACTTCACGAAGCATCAGATTGGCACTCATGGTGGTGTAAGTTACCAGTTTCACTTTATGTCCGAAACGTCCAATCAGAATAGAAATAATCAGCGGACCACCAGCCAGACCTAATTTGACCGGAGTCGGCATGCCCGGAATAGCAATAGGCAAACTTCCGAAAAGGATACCGCAAAGAATACCGACAAAAATAGTTACAATGTTCGGATGGTCCAGACGACGCAACTGGTTACCCAGCAAGTTAGCCACACGTTCGATGGCATCCTGCGGACCAACTACCATCACACGGTCGCCCACCTGCAAGCGAAGCTGACGAGCGGCAAACAAGTCCATACCCGAACGGTTAACACGTGTCACGTTAACTCCATACATACTGCTGAAATGAAGTTCTCCCAGCGTCTTTCCGTTGATATTCGGCTGTGTCACCAAAATACGGCGAGACACCATCGGTTTGTCCTGCTGGTTAGTGGCATCCCAATCCTGTTCGATTTTCGGACCAATGAAGGCCATGATAGCTTCTGAGTCATCTTCCGCACAAACCAGGAACATACGGTCCCCCAGGCGAAGCACCGTATTGGCATTCGGCGTAATCATGTGACCGTCCTGAATAATACGCGTACATACAAAGTCACGTGCCAGGAAGTTCTGCACCTGCGACAACGTCTTACCGCTCAGCGCCTCATTCTGCACTTTCAGCGAGATAGTATAAGGCTTCATGTGCGGATTGGCTTCTTCCTCTTTCTGAATCTCGTCGCTATCACGCTGCACATCTACCCGGCAGATATAGCGGATAATAATCATGGAAAGAATAATACCCATCACACCCAACGGATAAGCACAGGCATATCCCATGGCAATTTCAGGTCCCTGATAGTGCAACTGTTGCAAAGCTTCATTCGCCGCACCAAGTCCCGGAGTATTGGTAACCGCTCCACACAGGATACCCACCATCATCGGAATGTCTACTCTGCCTTGCAAAGCAAAGTACAGAATCAATGCTACGGCAATATTCAGGAACACAATTCCCACTGCCAGCAGGTTTAATGTAATACCTCCCCGTTTAAAAGAAGAAAAGAATGAAGGACCGACCTGAAGTCCGATACAGAAGACAAAAAGAATCAGTCCGAAATCTTGCACGAAAGAAAGGATGGCAGGATTTCCAGTAAAACCGAAGTGTCCAGCCAAGATTCCTACGAACAAGACGAATGTAACTCCCAGCGATATGCCGAAGAATTTAATTTTTCCCAACAGTACCCCCGCCGCAATTACAAAGGCATACAATGCCACTATATGCGCTATCGAGTTGGGATTCGTCAATAAATCTTGTAGCCAGTTCATAGATATTAAATTTGTTTATTCAGGGGGCAAATATAACCAATCAAAAATAATAGGGCAAACTTTTCTTTCTTTTTTCATTCCAACCTTCTCTCTGATGTATTCCGTACACTCTTTTCCCGTCCAAAAGCCCTCAGTGCCCTCTACGCACGTTTAATGTTTTTAGCTTTCTATAGCTATAAAAAAGGGGTAATGTGGAATAAACAAGCGGAAAATTTGTATATTTGCCCATGCAGGCTACAACCTGTGTGATAATTTTAAATCTGAATATCAACCCAAAAACACTAATTCACTATGGCAGATAGTAAAGAAAAACTCTTTTCAGATTTTTCGTCCGTGTCCACACAAGAATGGATGGACAAGATTACGGTAGATTTGAAAGGAGCCGATTTTGAGAAGAAGTTGGTATGGAGAACCAACGAAGGTTTCAAAGTGAAACCATTCTACCGTCAGGAAGATTTGGAAGGATTGAAAACCACAGAGGGACTTCCCGGACAATATCCCTACATCAGAGGCATCAAGAAAGACGATAACACTTGGTTTATCCGTCAGGACATTACCGTAAACGATGCGGCTGAAGCCAACGCCAAAGCCCTTGATATATTAAATAAAGGTGTAGACTCACTCGGATTCCATATCAAAGCCAAAGAACTCAATGCAGAATACCTCGATACTTTGCTGAAAGACATCTGCTGCGAATGTGTGGAACTGAACTTCTCTACCTGCCAGCGTCATACGCTGCAACTGTCACAACTGCTGGTAGCCTATTTCCAGAAAAAAGGATATGCACCTGCAAAGCTGAAAGGCTCACTCAACTTCGACCCTATCAGCAAAATGATGCAAAAAGGAAAAGATGTAAGCGCTGTCATTGCCACGGGTAAGGAACTGGTGGAAACACTGGCCGCATACCCGCATTTCCGTTGCATTGCCGTGAACTCTGTACAGTTGAACAACGCCGGAGCCTACATTTATCAGGAATTAGGATATGCACTGGCATGGGGAAATGAATACCTCAACCAGTTGGTAGAAGCAGGCGTTCCAGCCGCACTGGCTGCCAAGAAAATCAAATTTAACTTTGGCATCAGCTCTAACTACTTTATGGAAATCGCCAAATTCCGTGCCGCACGTATGCTATGGGCTGACATCGTAAAACAATACGCACCGAAATGCCCTCGTACGGACTGCAAGAATACAGGAGCCGACGGCACTTGCTACTGTGCCTGCAAGATGGTGGCCCATGCAGAGACATCCAATTTCAACCTTACTTTGTTTGATGCACACGTGAATTTGCTCCGTACGCAAACTGAGGCCATGAGTGCTGCCATTGCCGGAGTCAACTCCATCACGGTATCTCCATTCGACAAAGCCTATGAAACACCAGACGATTTCTCTGAAAGAATTGCCCGCAACCAGCAGTTGCTGTTGAAAGAAGAATCACACCTGAACCGTATCGTTGATCCGGCTGCAGGTTCTTATTATATTGAAAATCTGACTGTAGCCATTGCCAAACAGGCTTGGGATCTCTTCCTTTCTGTTGAAGAAGCAGGAGGTATGTTGCAGGCTGTCAAGGCAGGAAGCATTCAGGAAGCTGTAAACCAAAGCAACAAAGCCCGTCATGAAGCGGTTTCCAAACGTAAAGAAATCCTGTTGGGAACCAACCAGTATCCGAATTTCAATGAACTGGCAGGCGACAAACGTCCGCTGGATGGATGCAAGAAATGCGGTTGCGATGGAGAAGCACACGAAGAAGAAGGCACTCTGGCCAAACTGGAAACCGCACGTGCAGCCAGCGAATTTGAAGCTCTTCGACTGGAAACTGAAAATTCAGGCAAACGGCCGAAAGCTTTCATGCTGACCATCGGTAACCTGGCCATGCGTCAGGCTCGTGCACAGTTCTCATGCAACTTCCTGGCTTGTGCAGGCTATCAGGTTATTGACAACTTAGGATTTGCCAGCGTAGAAGAAGGAATTGAAGCAGCCATGAAAGCACAGGCAGACATCGTGGTAATCTGCTCCAGCGATGATGAATATGCGGAATATGCTATCCCAGCCTTCAAGGCACTCAACGGACGTGCTATGTTTATCGTAGCCGGCGCTCCAGCTTGCATGGAAGAACTGAAGGCTGCCGGCATCGAAAACTTCATTCATGTGCGTTGCAACGTACTGGAAACCTTACGCGAATACAACAGCAAACTCTTATCCTGAATTGAATTATGAGACAGAATTTCAAACAAATCGATATATTTGCCGGTTTCCATCCGCAGAATGGCATGGAATGGCAGAAAGAAAATGGCATTACTGCCAACTGGAAAACACCTGAACAGATTCAGGTGAAACCTGTATATACGAAAGAAGACCTGGAGGGTATGGAACACCTGAACTATGCAGCCGGTATTCCTCCTTATCTTCGTGGCCCGTACTCTATGATGTACACCTTCCGCCCGTGGACTATCCGTCAGTATGCCGGATTCTCTACCGCCGAAGAATCCAACGCATTCTACCGTCGTAACCTGGCTTCCGGTCAGAAAGGATTGTCAGTAGCTTTCGACCTTCCGACACACCGTGGATACGACCCTGACCATCCGCGTGTAGTGGGCGACGTAGGTAAAGCCGGTGTATCTATCTGTTCACTAGAAAACATGAAAGTGCTTTTCGACGGTATTCCTTTGAACAAGATGTCTGTTTCCATGACTATGAACGGTGCGGTACTTCCTGTCATGGCATTCTACATCAATGCCGGACTGGAACAGGGTGCCAAACTGGAAGAAATGGCCGGAACCATCCAGAACGATATTCTGAAAGAGTTCATGGTGCGTAACACCTATATTTATCCGCCTGCCTTCTCCATGAAGATTATTTCTGACATCTTTGAATATACTTCTCAGAAGATGCCGAAATTCAACTCTATCTCTATTTCGGGATACCACATGCAGGAAGCGGGTGCCACCGCCGACATTGAACTGGCTTATACACTGGCCGATGGATTGGAATACCTTCGTGCGGGAGTGGCTGCCGGCATTGATATTGACGCTTTTGCTCCGCGTCTGTCGTTCTTCTGGGCCATCGGTATGAACCACTTCATGGAAATAGCCAAGATGCGTGCCGCACGTATGCTGTGGGCTAAGATTGTAAAACAGTTCAATCCGAAGAACCCGAAATCACTGGCACTGCGTACACACTCACAGACTTCCGGATGGTCACTGACTGAACAGGACCCGTTCAACAACGTAGGACGTACCTGTATCGAAGCCATGGCTGCTGCATTAGGACATACGCAGTCACTGCATACCAACGCATTGGACGAAGCTATTGCTCTTCCGACCGACTTCTCGGCACGTATTGCACGTAATACTCAGATTTACATTCAGGAAGAAACGCAGATTTGTAAAAATGTGGACCCGTGGGGCGGTTCTTACTACGTAGAAGCGTTGACCAACGAACTGGCTCACAAGGCTTGGGAACACATTCAGGAAATCGAGAAACTGGGCGGTATGGCCAAAGCCATCGAAACCGGTATTCCCAAAATGCGTATCGAGGAAGCTGCTGCACGTACTCAGGCTCGTATCGACTCGGGTGAACAGACTATCGTGGGTACAAACAAATATCGTCTGGAAAAAGAAGACCCGATTGATATTCTGGAAGTGGACAACACTGCCGTACGTCAGGAACAGATTGAGAACCTGCGCCGTCTGAAAGAAGGCCGTAACCAGGCTGAAGTGGACAAGGCATTGGACGCTATTACGGAATGCGTACGCACTGGCAAGGGTAACTTGCTGGAACTGGCCGTAGAAGCCGCTCGCGTACGTGCCACACTGGGAGAAATATCTGACGCCTGCGAAAAAGTCGTAGGACGTTATAAAGCAATTATCAGAACAATATCAGGCGTGTATTCATCAGAAAGTAAAAAGGATGCAGATTTCGCACGGGCTTGCGAACTGACCGAAGAATTTGCGAAGAAAGAAGGCCGTCGTCCGCGTGTCATGATTGCCAAGATGGGACAGGACGGACACGACCGTGGTGCCAAGGTAGTAGCTACCGGATTTGCGGACTGTGGTTTCGACGTGGATATGGGCCCGTTGTTCCAGACTCCGGAAGAAGCCGCTCGCGAAGCAGTAGAAAACGATGTTCATGCAGTGGGAGTTTCTTCATTGGCTGCCGGACACAAGACATTGATTCCGCAAATCATTGCCGAATTGAAACGTCTGGGCCGCGAAGATATTCTGGTCTTTGCAGGTGGTGTCATCCCGGCACAGGACTACGATTTCTTGTATAAAGCCGGTGTAATGGCTATCTTTGGTCCGGGTACTTCCGTGGCTAAATCAGCCTGCCAGGTAATGGAACTATTGTTAGAAGCAGAAGAGGAATAAAAATAATTTCCATAAAAAAGTAAGTCCCGGACTTTATGTTCGGGACTTACTTTTTATACACAGCTACGCCTATACTACTATCGAAAACGTTCTCTCCAAAAGATTTGATAAGTTAAATATCCATATCGGAAAATAGAATGTCATTTTTTTTATATATTTACAAATAAAGCTTACAAACCTTGTAATCATGAGAACAATCGCCATTTTATTGTGTCTTTTATTTTGCCTGCCCACGCGTGCAAAGAAAATGGATGAGAACAATCAAATTCCTCAAAAAGACATTTCTATCCGTTTTAATTTCGGTATAGCCTCTGCCAATCAAGAAGGAACAGGAGAATCTTTATGGTACAGCAATCCTAAAAAAAGTAGTCGCGGATTTCAATATGGTATAGATTTTTTGAGACATCACAAATATATAGGTTATGGGCTTGCCTTTAAACACTATATGCATGGACTCTCATTTCCGGAAAGTGCACAAAATTCATCCTTACATGAAAATATCCAAATCTTTTATCTTGCTCCACAATTTTCGTCTGTTCATGAGGCGCAACTATTAAAAGGAATGATTAGCTACCTCGATTTAGGTATTGGATACGCGCATTATTTAAACAAAGGTACCATAAACAAAGACCAAAAATATTCAGTTCCTAAATCAGGACTTGGTATGAACTCAAACATAGGTGTAGAGTATAAATTCCACACACATTTAGGTGTGAAAATATCAATCTCTGTAGAATATTATATATTCAAGCACCTCGATGAAAAGATTGAAATCCCAAGCAAGATGTTCGAAAAACGCTCCAAACTGGGAGTTTTTATAACCAGCCCCCAATTATCTCTCATCTATCATTTATAATTGAAACAAAAAACATAAAAATGGCAGGTGTAAAAGATTAAAGTTTCCTTTCGCAC
Source organism: Phocaeicola sp. ICN-14070 (assembly GCF_037892625.1). NCBI lineage: Bacteria > Pseudomonadati > Bacteroidota > Bacteroidia > Bacteroidales > Bacteroidaceae > Phocaeicola > Phocaeicola sp. ICN-14070. Next base: position 7,929 of record NZ_JBBKBF010000036.1, read on the forward strand.
CTGCCATTTCTATTTTAAAAGATTCAACAGAATACTTTTACTTATACGTAATCCAGCGAATCATTTCCTTGAAAGAAGGTTTCTTTCCATACATCAGGATACCTACCCGATAAATCTTTCCGGCTATCCAAATCATGCCGAAAGCGGCAGCATACAAAAGAACGACTGACAGCATCGTTTCCCACACCGGTACATCGAAAGGCAGACGCACCATCATGACAATAGGTGAAGTAAACGGAATCATGGAACACCAGATAGCCAACGGTCCGTCGGGGTTATCAGAGCTATAGATACCTGCATAGAGGGCAAAAATCAACAGAAGAACAATCGGCATCATAAACTGCTGAGAATCTTCCTGTCCGTTGATGGCCGCCCCGATAGCCGCAAATATGGAAGCATACACCAGGTATCCTCCGATAAAATTCAAGATAAAGAGTCCCCCCATCTTGGCCAGATTCAACCCCTGAAGGGTAGCCAGCAAACCGGATGCTCCTCCCATCAGTTCTGGCGAACTACCGGAAATTCCACCGGCTACGGCCAACAATACCACAATCAGCACCACCCAGATAGCCAGCTGTGCCACACCGACCAGTCCGATACCGATAATTTTTCCAATCATCAACTGAAAGGGCTTCACAGAGGAAACGATGACTTCTACAATACGGTTGGTCTTTTCTTCCATCACACTTTGCATCACCATACCTCCGTATGACATCACAAACATGTAAATCAGCAAAGTCAATACCATACCGGCTGCCATAGCCGCTCCTGCATTGGATTCACTTTCGCTCCCGTCTTCTCCCCATTTTACCGTACGGATATTCAACTTACGGTTCATATCCTGCATGATGGAAGGCAGCTGCGGAATATCATAACGCAACAACTTGTCCTGACGCACCTGCTCGTCAAGTGTTTCACTTACCAGCCGCGAAAGACTGTTGGGTACTTCTTTCCGCGAATAAATCGTTACGGCCTCCGGATGTTCAGCCAGGTCGGCCTTGATTTCGACCACGGCATCAAACTGGGTAGAGTCACTTCGAAAAGAAGCTTCCATCTGGGGAACTCCCACAAAATGCCAGGATTCATCGTCTTTAAACTGAGGAAGGTATTTCATGGTGGCATCAATGACGGCTACCTGTTTCTGGTCTCCGCCCTTGACCGTAGACAACCACAACGGGACAAAAATAAGTGCCGCAAAAATGAACGGCATCAATATGGTAAGCAGGATAAACGACTTTTTGCTTACCCGGTTTATGAATTCACGCTGAATAATAATCCATGTCTTGTTCATAGCTGAAAGATTTTTTGATTAGATTTTCTCCTCTACCGTACGGATAAAGATATCGTTCATAGAAGGGATACATTCGGTAAACTTGCAGATTTCGCCCTGCGCACCTACAAGTGACAATAACTCAGAATTGGAAATGGAAGTGAGCTTCCGCAGTTTATAGTTTACCGTCTGCTCATCCTGCACCTCACTGCTGACAATTTCAAAGGCATCCGAATTCTGCAACGGTTTCGAAGACTGCATCGTCAGCTCATACTGATTACTTTTATAACGTGAACGAATGTCCGTTACCGCTCCCTGCAGCACCACCTTTGAATGATTGATCAGTGCAATATGGTCGCAGATTTCTTCCACAGAAGCCATGTTGTGCGTAGAGAATATAATGGTATGTCCTTCGTCTTTCAATTTCAGAATTTCTCTTTTCAGCAGTTCTGCGTTTACCGGATCGAAGCCTGAAAACGGTTCGTCGAAAATCAGCAGGCGGGGACGATGCAACACCGTGATGACAAACTGCACTTTCTGTTGCATACCTTTGGAAAGTTCCTCCAGTTTCTTGTTCCACCAAGGCATGATTTCAAAGCGTTCAAACCAGTCGGTTAGTCTTTTCTTAGCCTCCTGACGGCTTAATCCTTTCAACTGTGCCAGATAGATGGCCTGTTCGCCCACCTTCATTTTTTTGTAAAGTCCACGCTCTTCGGGAAGATAGCCAATGGAATAAATATCTTCCGGACGTGAGAGCCGTCCGTCAAACCACACCTCACCGGCATCGGGAGCTGTAATACGGTTGATAATACGAATCAATGTGGTCTTTCCTGCCCCATTGGGTCCCAGCAAACCAAATACCTGTCCTTCGGGCACCGTGATGCTTACTCCATCCAGCGCCGTATGGTTGGCATAACGTTTTATGACCTGTCGTGTTTCCAAAAAAGAATCATTCATGTCGTTACTTATTAAAAATTGAACATTTAAAAGATATAAGTTTCACAAAGTTATCAATTTCATTCAAAGTAAAGAAAATTGTTCCAATTTTCTGCATAAAAAGCAGGAAAGAAAAACGTAAAGACGTTTCACTTGAAACACAAGTGCATTTGAAGTAAAACACAAGGACGTTTGATTCTAAACGCAAGTACATTTGGGATTGAACATAAGGGCATTTTGAAAGATAAGGAAAAACAGCCCTTCAGGGAGGGAAAAATCTGTCAAGCAAGTGCATGGAAACGACATAAAAAAACGGAAATGCCCGCAGTGATTGCTCAGGCATTTCCGCAACAATTTCCAATATAATACAAAAGCTTACAGGAAGAATTTAAAGACAAAGATAAAGGCCAGAATATACATGGCCGGTGTAAGCTTCTTGGTATGTCCGCACAACAGATTAATCAAGACGTAACTGATCATTCCCAACACAATTCCATCGGAAATGCTGTAAGCCAGAGGCATGAAAATGATGCAGATAAACGCCGGGATGGCTTCTGAATAATCCATAAAATCGACTTTCTTCACAGAAGACATCATCATCAGACCTACCAGAATCAATACAGGAGCCGTAGCTGCACCCGGTACTGCCAAAAAGAACGGAGCCAAAAACAACGACAGAAGGAAGCACACTGCCGTAACAAAAGAAGTCAGTCCACTACGTCCGCCTTCGCCCACTCCGGAAGCACTTTCCACGAAAGTGGTAATAGTACTGGTACCCAGCATGGCACCGGCTGTTGTTCCGATGGCATCCACTAAAAAGGCTTGCTTCAGGTGAGGAATCTTTCCATCTTTTGTCACCATTCCGGCCTTTGTAGTCACTCCGACCAACGTACCGATGGTATCAAACATATCTACAAACAGGAAAGTAAACACAACAATCACCATTTCCTTTGTAAAGATATGCTCCCACTGGAACTGGAAGAAAATGGGTTCGATAGAAGGAGGAGTGCTCAACACGCCATCCAGATGTGTCAATCCCATAGGAATACCGATGACGGTCGTCAGCAAGATTCCTATCAGCAAGGCTCCACGGACTTTCTTCACCAACAAGATGGAAGTAACCAGAAGGCCGATAATGCCCAGCAAGGCTGAACCAGAAGTAATATCTCCCAATGAAATCAAAGTCGCATCGTTATTCACAATGATACCGGCATTCTGCAAACCGATGAACGCAATGAACAAGCCGATACCTGCACCAATGGCATTGCGAAGGCTCAAGGGCAGCGCATCTACGATTTTTTCACGCAAATTGGTTACCGTCAGCAGAATGAATATAATTCCTTCCAAAAGTACAGCCGTCAGAGCAAACTGCCAGGTATAGCCCAGCGTAAGACAAACGGTATAGGCAAAAAACGCATTCAATCCCATTCCCGGTGCCAATCCGAAAGGCAATTTGGCATAAAAGGCCATCAACAGCGTAGCAAAAGCCGAAGCGATGACTGTCGTCGTGAAAAGCGCTCCCTTGTCCATACCTGTAGCCGCCAGAATGTTGGGATTGACAGCCAAAATATAGGCCATGGTCAGAAAGGTCGTGATTCCGGCCAAGATTTCCGTACGCACACGCGTCTCACGAGGGTTAAAACCGAATAATTTTTCCAGCATTTTCATTTTATAATCGCTTTAAATGATTCAACCGGTTTAGAAAGACCACTTCATGGCCAGCGTCGGGATGAAATAGAATCCGTTACGATCGGCAAAATCCGTACTCAATTCCCATTCTGTACCTACACTCAGGTTCAAGTCTTTGTTTACATGCTTGAACTTATTCAGGTTTACCCAGAACTGCGGTTCGCTGATGAATACAAAGTCATGGTTATTTCCATCTACATCCGTATGTTTTTCACGCCAGAAATCCGCAAATCCGCTGAAAGTAAATTTTTCTTTGCAGAAATTCAGGGTCCATGTACCTGTCAACTGAAAGTTATGCGGTTTCTCATTCTTCTGAATATATTTATACAGCACCTGTACGCCGAATACCTTGGAAAAATCACTGCTGTTCCATGAGTAGGTAGCACCTCCCAGGAAGGCATTGTTGATATAATTCAACCCTCCGTTGTATTCTACATGTGCAGAAACAGGAGCCTTCCAGAATTTCAGTTCACGGCTGATTTCCCAATAAGCAGATGACACTCCTTTGTCTGTATAATCCATATCGACAAAGAAATAAGTGCTACCCCACTTGTCTGCCTTGAACATCTCGACCGTTGTAGTCACCCATGGACGTTCGTCCAATGACTTATACAAGGCACGACCAAGGTCATAATGCAACTGAATGTTCTGAGCCATCACTTTTCCTGCGCATACTGAAAGAAGAATAAACGCAAAAAGAAATAATTTTTTCATTTTAATTTAACGTACTTTTAATGGTTTTTAAAATCGGCTGCAAAATTACATAAAAAAGCGGTATAAAAACAAAGAACTCGTTATCTTTGCTCTTAAAGAGCATAAATAAGAAGCCATGAAAAAACTGTTTATCATTCTATTGATGTGTGTGATAGGCCTGGGAGCAAAAGGCCAGGTATCTCAAGAAGCCTTCCGCCAATGGCACGGAGACAAATATTCCATGTTTATCCACTTCGGACTTTACTCACAATTAGGCGGGGTATGGCAGGGTAAACAGGTGCAGAATGGATACAGTGAACAGATTCAGGCTTTTGCCCCAATTTCCAAGAAAGACTACGAAAAAATTGCCAGCCAGTTTAATCCGACGCAGTTTAATGCTGACTCCATTGCCTTACTGGCAAAAAAGGCGGGAATGCATTCCATTATCCTGACTAGTAAACATCATGATGGCTTCTGCCTGTTCAAAACGGCTACTACTTCCTTCAACTCATACGATGCAACTCCATGCAAACGGGATTTCGTGAAAGAAATGTCGGAAGCTGCCCGCCGTCATGGACTGCGGTTCGGACTGTACTATTCGCTTATCGACTGGCACTATCCGTATGCATCGCCCATGTCACCTCATAATGCTGACTTTATTACAGAAGCACACCATGCTTTTTCGAAAGCCCAACTGAAGGAACTCCTTACCAATTATGGAAAGATTTCCGAACTCTGGTTTGATATGGGGGCAAACACCCCGGCACAAAGTAAGGAATTGTATGAACTCGTACACCAATACCAGCCCGACTGCATGGTGAGCGGACGCCTGGGAAACGACCGGTATGATTTCTGCGTAATGGCCGACAATGACTATCCGGATAAAACCCTTCATGCTCCCTGGCAGAGTGCCGCATCCATGTTCGATGAGACTTGGGGATACAGAGCATGGCAGGACCGTGGAAACATAGAAAGCAAAGTACGCGAAAAAACTCGAAGCCTGATTAATGTGGTTTCCAGAGGAGGAAATTATCTGCTGAACATCGGTCCGAAGGGAAACGGAGCAGTAGTTGACTTTGAGAAAGAAGTGTTGGAACAGATGGGCGACTGGCTTTCCCGCTATGGCTATGCTGTATATCAGACAGAGGCTTCTCCTTTCCAGGAAGAGTTTACATGGGGAGAAGTGACACGCAAAGACAATCACCTGTACTTATTTCTCTCTGGGAAATATCCGGCAGATGGAAAAATTACCCTGCAAATGCCCGGCTATCTTCTGCAGAAAGGAGACGGGAAAATGGCTACTTACCTGCAATATGGTAACGAGGTAGTATTGACCGTACCGGCCTCAGCCTACAAGGACAAACAAATACACGTATTGACTCTTTCCTTCGATAAAAAGATTGAACCGTTCCCTGGAAAGACCATTAGAAATGCCATACTTACTCCGCGTAATGCTACACCGCAATACAGCTATTCCTGCTTTGACTACTATACGAATTACCGTAGCATTACGGGCTACAGTTGGAATTTCGAACAACTTCTGTTGAAACAACTAGAAATTATCTATACTTCGCAGGAGGCCGGAAGAGAAATAGACCTGATATTAGATGGAAAGACCTACTCCGTAACATTGGATAAAGGAAAAGAGATAAAAGAAACTGCTTTTTCAGGTACCACTTGGGGAGATACCTACGTATGTGGCCCCGGCAGTGGAGTGTTCCACTCAGCAGAGAAACTGGATGCAGACTTACAGCATGCGCCTGTTTCAGGTAAATCATGGATCAAAACAGATAAAGACAGTGACAAGGTTTCCTGCCCGATTCTATCCAGCTATTATGTGATGCGAGAAATAGACTCCCCGCGTTCACAGCATATTCTGGCGGAAATTGGTGCCGGAAATGGAATGGAGGTCTACCTGAACGGAAAACTCATAGCCAAGCATCTGAACCCGTATCGCACGAAGTTCCGCACGGAAAAAGTGATTCTTCCACTGAAGAAAGGAAAGAATCAGGTAATCCTTCGCAGTTATAACCGTTTTGAAGACGAAACGGCTTATCTGTTGCGTCCTGCCGAGGAACAGAAAGCCTACCGTCAGGATTTCATCATACCGGATGCGGTAAACGGAAAAGAGCATAGCCTCACTATAAAACCACACAATCCCTCTTCCCCGCACACAGATGCTGAATTATTCAACCTGCGTATCCGGTTAAGAAGGATTGCGATGTAAACAGTCAAAGAGGTTAATATACCTCTTTGGCTACCTTATATACACTGTCGGATGCCATGAATGTGTAAAAGTGCAGGCCCGGAACTCCGTGTGCCAGCAAATCCTTACACTGTGCCTTGCACCATTCCACTCCTACAGCTTTCACTTCTTCGTCCGTCGTACATTTACGAAGTTCTGAAGCAAAGGCTTCAGGAATGTCTGTGCGGAACACTTTAGGCAATACGTTCAACTGATTCTTAAATACCACAGGCTTGACACCCGGAATAATGGGTACGTCAATACCTTCCTGACGGCAACGCTCTACGAAAGCATAGTATTTCTCGTTGTCGAAAAACATCTGTGTCACTACATAATCGGCTCCGTTGCGTACCTTTTCTTTCAAGTAGAACAGATCGGACTCCATATTAGGAGCTTCTTCATGCTTTTCCGGATAACAAGCCATACCATAAGAGAAAGGTGTTTCAATGCCTTCTATCTTGGAGCCATCCAGTCCAATACCCTGATTAAAACGGTTCACTTGTTCCTGCAAATCGGTGGCATGCTCATGGTACAAACACAAATCTTTTTCTGCAATGTCCAGCGGCTTGGAATCTCCTCTCAGCAGCAACAAGTTGTTAATGCCTAAGAAATTCAAGTCGAGCAAAGCATATTCCGTTTCCTCCTTCGTAAATCCCTTACAGATAATATGAGGTACCGCTTGAATGCCATACTTATTCTGAATGGCAGCGGCGATGGCTACCGTTCCGGGGCGCTTGCGTACCGTAGTCTTCTTCAGGTTTCCATCGGGCTGCGGCAAATACACTATCTCACTGTGATGTGAAGTGATGTTGATGTATTTAGGGTCAAACTCCCTCAACTTATCAATGATGTGATATACTTTTTGTATACTGTTTCCCTTTAACGGTGGCAAAATCTCAAAGGAAAACACGGGTTCCTTACTATTCTTTATCAAATCTATTACTTTCATAGTGCATTTGTATAATTTGTCGGCAAAGATACAAGCAAAAGTGCTATCCACCAACAATCGGAAGATATTTAGAAAAAACGGACTGTTTTTCCCATTAAAGACGGATAGAATTAGAATAATATTCTATGTTCTATTCTGTTTATGGAATAAATACATAGAAAAGGCTTTCCCGCTCCTATATGTGCAGTCCATAGTCATGCTTCACTTCATCCATGACAAACATGCTTTCCAACGAACCCAGACTGTCAATTGTACCCAGTACATTAATAATAAACTCCTGATAATATTTCATGTTCGGGGCATGGATTTTCAGCAAGTAATCGTAACTTCCGGAAATGTTATAGCACTCCGTAACTTCCGGAATGTTCTGAATGATACGGGTGAACTCCATGGCTATATCTTTATTCATCCGGCGCAATTTGACATTGCAGAATACCACAAATCCCTGATTCAGTTTGTCGGCATCCAGCACGGCAATATACTTCTTGATGTATCCTTCCCTTTCCAGCCTTTTCAACCGCTCAAACACGGGAGTAGACGACAAGCTGACCTGTGCTGCCAGCTCTTTAGTAGTCAACCTAGCATTCTCCTGTAACGTACGGAGAATCTGCAAATCCACTTTATCCAGTTTTTCTGTCATAAGAATATTATTCTATTATGAATTGTTTTACGACAGCAAATCTACAAGTTTTTTCTTTTAAACCAGCATTATATAGAACAATTCTCCATATTTTCATCAAATATTGGATGATATAACCATACAAACTACTTTTGCAGTATCATTTAATCACTTTTACACACTTACGACTATGGATAGAACTAAGCTACACTTCGAAACCCTTCAGTTACATGTGGGACAAGAAAATCCCGATCCGGCGACCGATGCACGAGCAGTCCCCATCTATCAGACGACTTCGTACGTCTTTCATGACTCGGCTCATGCGGCCGCCCGTTTCAGTCTGGAAGACAGCGGCAACATCTATGGCCGACTGACCAATCCCACCCAAAGTGTACTGGAACAGCGAGTAGCTGCATTGGAAGGAGGAGTAGCTGCCCTGGCCGTAGCCTCCGGAGCGGCCGCCATCAGTTATGCGTTTGAAAATATTACGCGCACCGGTGACCATATTGTATCGGCCCATACCATTTATGGAGGAACTTACAACCTGCTGGCACATACTTTCCCCAGCCGTGGGATACACACCACTTTTGTAGACGCAGAAGAAGCGGCAAACGTGGAGCAGGCCATCCAGCCCAATACCAAAGCGGTATTCATTGAAAGTTTAGGAAATCCGAACTGCACGCTTGTCGACATCGCCCGCATTGCGGAAATAGCTCACCGTCATCAGATTCCTTTACTGATTGACAACACATTTGCCACTCCTTATCTGCTGCGCCCCATTGAACATGGTGCCGACATCGTCATACATTCTGCCACAAAGTTTATCGGAGGACACGGCACGTCATTAGGAGGTATCATTGTGGATTCCGGTAAATTCGACTGGAAAGCTTCCGGTAAATTCCCCCAACTGACAAGCCCCGACCCCTGTTATCACGGACTTTGCTTTGCCGATGTGGCAGGTCCTGCGGCCTATATCACACGAATACGTGCCATTCTGTTACGCGATACCGGAGCCGCCATCAGTCCGTTTAATGCTTTCCTCCTTCTGCAAGGACTGGAAACCCTCTCACTCAGAGTAGAACGCCACGTAGAGAATGCGCTGAAGGTAGTAGACTTCCTGCAGCATCATCCTAAAGTGAAAAAGGTCAACCACCCCTCCCTTCCTGAGCACACTTTCCCAGCCCTTTATCAGAAATATTTTCCCAAAGGAGCCGGCTCCATCTTCACGTTTGAAATCCAAGGCAGACGTACGGAAGCGCACCGCTTCATCGACCACCTGGAGATATTCTCCCTGCTGGCCAATGTAGCCGATGTCAAATCGTTGGTCATCCACCCGGCCAGTACGACACACTCCCAGCTCAACGACCAGGAACTGGCAGAACAAGGCATCACACAGTCTACCATCCGTCTTTCCATCGGTACCGAGCACATTGAAGATTTGCTTGCCGACCTGAGTCAGGCCCTTGAACAAATCTAATCCAAAATACAAACGGAGAATGCCCACTTCAGTAACGAGCATTCTCCGTTTGACACATTCTCCTATACTCCGAATTTATTCCAGTTCGTCGATATTCAATTCTTCGCTTTTCCGATATCCGGAACTGGTCAGCACCGCAATCAGTTGCTGTTGCTCATCCACCAAACGCACCTCAATGAAAGGTACCCTTCCATGATTGAACGTCTCAGTAGCCTCCGCATATACATAGCCCTCACTGATAGCACGTAGAAAAGTGATATTGGCATTCAGTGACAAAGTCAGACGTCCACGGCTATTGGCCACAGCGGCAAATGCCAAATCGGCCAATGTAAACAATGCACCTCCCTGACAAACTCCTCCGGCATTCAGATGCTTTTCAGTCACCTTCATCCGAGCTTTGGCATATCCCGGACTGATTTCCAGTAATTCCACTCCAGTCTCAGCCGCAAAACGGTCGGCCGACAGCATTTCTTTTAACGTTCCCATATCTTTTAATGTATTGTAACCATTGTAGCCCCGAAACCATATTCACGGAAAGAAGCATCCTGCCATTGATAAGTCTTGTATTTGCGTTTCAACTCATCCAAGATAGCCCGACGCAATACACCATCTCCCTTGCCATGGATAAACACAATCCGCTGCCCTTTCTTCTGTTTGTATTCCTCCAATGTCTTGCGGAACACATCCAGCTGATAATTCAGCATTTCGGCATTTCCCATACCGGTAGTATCATCCAGCAGTTCATGGATATGCAAGTCGACCTCCACAATTTCATTCTTTACCACATGCTGCTTTTTCTGCAACTTTGCCGGTACGTCCTGCACGTTCTTCTGCAACAGTGCATTCTTGATATCATCGGCCGAAACATATACCTGCTTTACCGTTTCATCATCCTTGACAATCTCATAAATCAAGGCCGGTTCCTCAAAAAAGTCAGAAGACTGGAAAGTATGCAACTTGTAGAACTTCACGGTATCAATGCGCAACTCCTGATTCACCGCCTGTTTCAGTAAGAAAGTACGGTCATCTTTGTAAGCCAGAAGCTGTACGGCCACACGCTCCATGCCATTCAATGCACTCTTTTCAAACTCTTCCAGGTGCATCTTCATGTTCGGTTTCACCGTTCCCCGGCTGCGTAAGGTCCAGCTCTTACCTTCTGCCGAAAGATACAAATAATCAATAAAATAGTTACTGTCATTCACCAGATAGGCATCAAACGCAGTAGAGGATATGGACTTTACATCCTGCGGCACGTAGGCCAGAAATACATTCAGTACATCATTTCCACGGATTTCAGGTGCCCGATAAGTTATCGGCTTTTCTTTTTCTTCCTCCTCTTCTTCAACTTCCGGTGCAGAAGGCTTGGCTGTAGATTTTAACGGGATGTTATAATCGTCGGTCTGTATTACCACACACTCCCTAATCAGCATAGGAATTTCAAAACCATCTTCTCCTTCCACCAAGGCAATGTCCTTTCCTTGAAATCCCCGGACAATACCACCACCTACTTCACTCAGGAAGCGTACTTTATCTCCTATTTTCATAATCTGTCTTCAATTTATTACACTCACAAATGTAACGACTTTCCACGGAATATGGAAATTATTCAGCAGTCTGCAAAAGGAAGTCCACGAAAAAATTATTATGTTAGGAGGATTCTGCTATTTGTTGTACTTTTGCAAAAAATAAACGACATGGAAGAAACAAAACATATAAAGATTAGCGACTACAACTATCCGCTGCCGGATGAACGCATCGCTAAATTTCCGCTGCCAGTCCGCGACCAGTCCAAGCTGCTGGTGTATCAGCACGGGCAAATCAGTGAAACACATTTCACCTCCCTTCCGGACTACCTGGAGCCCGGTACCCTCATGATTTTCAACAACACGAAAGTCATTCAGGCACGTCTGCACTTCCGCAAGGAAACCGGCGCACTGATTGAGATTTTCTGTCTGGAGCCCATCAAGCCCAACGACTATGTACTCAACTTCCAGCAAACCCAGCATGCTGCCTGGCTCTGCATGATTGGCAACCTGAAGAAATGGAAAGAAGGGCCTCTGCACAAGGAAATGACAGTAAAGGGAAAGAAACTGACGCTAACTGCTACCCGTGGAGAATGTCACGGCACCAGCCATTGGATTGATTTCACCTGGGACAATCCGGAAGTAACCTTTGCCGACATTCTGGAATTCTTCGGTGAGCTGCCCATTCCTCCCTACCTGAACAGAGAGACACAAGAAAGCGACAAGGAAACTTACCAGACCGTCTACTCGAAAATAAAAGGTTCCGTAGCCGCCCCTACAGCCGGTCTGCATTTCACGGAACGCGTATTGAACGCTCTCAAAGAAAAAGGAGTGGATTTGGAAGAAGTCACCCTACACGTTGGAGCCGGCACTTTCAAACCGGTGAAAAGTGAAGAAATAGAAGGCCACGAAATGCATACGGAATACATTTCCGTAAACCGTGGAACCATAGAGAAACTCTTAGCACATGGAGGTGAAGCCGTGGCAGTAGGAACCACTTCTGTCCGTACACTAGAGAGCCTTTACTACATCGGTGTCACTTTGTCACAGCACCCCGATGCCAGCCAGCAGGAACTGCACGTACAGCAATGGCAACCCTACGAAACTCATCCGGAGTTAAGTACCACAGAAGCCCTGCAACAGATACTCGACTACATGGACCGGAACCAGCTCGATGCCCTGCATACCAGTACACAGATTATCATTGCACCGGGATACAATTACCATATCGTCAAGAAAATGGTTACCAACTTCCACCAACCGCAAAGCACCCTGCTGTTACTGGTCTCTGCTTTTGTGAAAGGAAACTGGCGTCCCATCTACGATTACGCGCTGGCGCATGATTTCCGCTTCCTGAGCTACGGAGATTCATCTTTACTTATCCCCTAACCCCAAACAGAAGAGACAATGACAGACAATAGCGAAGAAATGTTTCCCATCGTAGACGAAGAAGGAAACATCACAGGTGCCGCTACCCGAGGAGAATGCCACAACGGCAGCAAGCTGCTGCATCCGGTGGTTCACTTGCATGTATTCAACAGCAAAGGAGAATTGTATCTGCAAAAGCGTCCGGAATGGAAAGACATCCAACCGGGAAAATGGGACACCTCCGTAGGAGGACATGTAGACTTGGGAGAAAGCGTGGAAATGGCACTGAAACGGGAAGCCGGAGAGGAACTCGGCATTTCCGATTTTACTTCTCAACTACTGACACATTACGTGTTTGAATCAGATCGGGAAAAAGAGCTGGTATTTTCGCACAAGACCGTATTCGACAGTCCCATCTCTCCCAGTGAAGAACTGGCAGGAGGACGTTTCTGGTCACTGGATGAAATTCGGCAGAATTTAGGGAAAAACGTTTTCACGCCCAATTTTGAACGAGAATTTACTACGGTCTTAAATCAGAAATAACAAGAATACAAGTAACCTGGAAACGTTACTCACTTTTCTGAAAAACAGTCTTGTCCCTATTAGGTTTCCCCTAAGGAAAACATAAGTTTCCCACAGCGAAAACATACGTTTCCGGTATGAAAAACGTACGGTTCCGCCGTGGGAAACATAAAAAATATAAAGGCATTACAACCTTATTACCCAATCATTTTAGTATTCCACCTTATCCGTTTTTTCAGTCCAGTCCTGAAAAGCCCGAATAGCTTCTTCCGGCAACAAAACTTCTGAGGGCAGACGTCTTTCCGCCGGTTTCAAATCCAGTTCCTCGTAAATAAAGGCATCATCAAAGCCGATAGCTGCCGCATCGTGCTTGTTATTTCCATAATACATGCGGTCCAGATGTGCCCAATAGATTGCACCTAAGCACATGGGACATGGTTCACAAGAAGTATATATCTCACAACCGCTCAAGTCGAATGTACCCAGTTTCTTAGCTGCCGCACGGATGGCACTTACTTCTGCATGGGCGGTCGGGTCGCAATCCGGCGTCACACGGTTTACTCCCGTAGCTACAATCTCACCGTTCTTTGCGATGACAGCACCAAAAGGACCGCCACCTTCAGCTACATTCTTCACTGACAACTCAATAGCCTTACGCATCAATTCTTCTTTCGTCATACCATATTATTTTTAGTAATTCGTAAAACACTTGATGAAAATACACAAAACTATAGAATAATCCAAACTTTTTGAATCACCTCACGAAAGCTATATATAAATTTTGCAGATTCTTTATCAAAAAAAAATCCCAGCCAGAAATTCCGACTGGGATTTACTTTATATCTGAAAGGGGAAGATTACATCATACCGCCCATGCCACCCATTCCTGGAGCAGCCATCGGCATTTCAGGTTTTTCTTCCTTCTTTTCTACAATGACACATTCTGTAGTCAGGAACATACCTGCGATAGAAGCGGCATTTTCCAATGCTACACGAGTAACCTTTGCAGGATCAACTACACCGGCAGCATGCAAGTGTTCGTATACATCTGTACGGGCATTGTAACCGAAGTCACCTTTACCTTCACGTACTTTCTGTACTACAACCGCACCTTCCTTACCAGCGTTAGCTACAATCTGACGAAGCGGTTCTTCGATGGCACGCTTGATGATTTCGATACCTGTAGTTTCATCTGCATTGTCACCTTTCAAGCCTTCCAATGCATCGATGGCACGGATGTAAGTTACACCACCACCCGGTACGATACCTTCTTCGATAGCGGCACGAGTTGCACACAAGGCATCATCTACACGGTCTTTCTTTTCCTTCATTTCTACTTCACTGGCAGCACCTACGTAAAGAACTGCTACACCACCTGACAATTTAGCCAGACGTTCCTGCAATTTTTCCTTATCGTAGTCAGAAGTAGAGTTCTTGATTTCAGCCTTAATCTGGTTGATACGTTCCTGAATCAATTCTTTCTGACCTGCACCGTTTACGATAGTAGTGTTTTCCTTAGAAACAGTTACCTTGTCGCAAGTACCCAACATTTCGAGTGTGGCCTGTTCCAGTTTCAAACCTTTTTCTTCGCTGATAACTACACCACCAGTCAATACGGCAATATCTTCCAGCATAGCCTTACGACGGTCGCCGAAGCCCGGAGCCTTCACAGCACAAATCTTCAACTGACCACGCAGACGGTTAACTACCAAAGTTGTCAACGCTTCGCTGTCTACATCTTCTGCGATAACCAACAAAGGACGTCCGCTCTGTACAGCCGGTTCCAAGATAGGCAAGAAATCTTTCAAGTTAGAAATCTTCTTATCGTAAATCAGGATATACGGATGTTCCATCACGCACTCCATCTTTTCAGTATCAGTTACAAAGTAAGCAGACAAGTAACCACGGTCAAACTGCATACCTTCTACCACGCCGATTGTAGTATCTGTACCCTTAGCTTCTTCGATAGTGATAACACCGTCTTTAGAAACCTTGCGCATTGCATCCGCAATCAACTTACCGATAACCGGATCATTGTTTGCAGAAATTGTAGCCACCTGTTCAATCTTGTCGTAGTTATCACCTACAGTTTCAGACTGAGCCTTGATAGATTCCACAACTTTTGCCACAGCCTTGTCAATACCACGTTTCAAATCCATCGGATTTGCACCAGCAGTTACGTTCTTCAAACCAACGCCTACGATTGACTGAGCCAATACAGTAGCAGTAGTTGTACCGTCACCCGCATCATCACCCGTCTTAGAAGCAACTGATTTTACCAGCTGAGCACCTGTATTCTGGAACGGATCGCTCAATTCCACTTCTTTTGCTACAGTTACACCATCCTTTGTAATGTGAGGAGCACCGAATTTCTTTTCGATGATTACATTACGGCCTTTCGGACCCAGTGTTACTTTCACTGCATTAGCCAGTTCGTCTACACCTTTTTTCAACTGATCGCGAGCGTCAATGTTGAAGAGAATATCTTTTGCCATAGTGAATTTCCTTTCTAATCTTAAATTCGTTAATTACCTAAATTATCCCAAAACTGCCAGTACATCGCTCTGACGCATCATCAAATACTTCACACCTTCGTATTCGATTTCAGTACCAGAATATTTACCATACAATACAGTATCACCTACTTTCAAGACCATTTCTTCGTCTTTAGTGCCATGGCCAACTGCCACTACTTCACCCTGCAACGGTTTTTCTTTCGCTGTGTCAGGAATAATGATACCACCGATTGTTTTTTCTTCTGCAGGAGCCGAAAGAATCAGGACTCTGTCTGCTAATGGTTTAATGTTCATAATGCTATAATTTAGTTTATATTTTATCGTTTATCAAATGCGTTAAAGCACCTATCTTTCTGCGAAAAGCGTGCCAAAGCAAAAGACTGACATTCTGGCATGAGCAGACTGACAAGAATGGCTGTTCCGCTGTCAATTCTGACACTTTCCCCTTGTCCTTCAATACACATAATGGAAAATCCACCCAGCAATACGTTGCAAAACTTTAATCTCAATATGAAATAAAAAAGAAGCTCCATGGCACACTCAACGCAAGTCCATGGAGCTTCTCCTTTCTATATAATTTTATTGTTCTTCCGATTCCGAGAATAAATCTCTTGCAGGAATCACCGGTGTGATGCCTTTGTCCGCTTCTTGCCGGATACGCGAGGAGAATTTCTTTTTCGAAGTGATACCCAATTCCGTCAGCATATCCGCCTGCCGAATCAGGTTGCCTTTTCCCTGCGAAAGCTGCCCCAACGCATTCTTGTAAGCCGTGGAAGCTGCCTGCAAAGTGTCTCCAATCTTTTCGAAAGTCTCGGTAAATCCTACCAGTTTCTCATAAAGCACCGTTCCTCGCTTGATGATGTCCTGAATATTTTTCACCTGATACTCCCGCTTCCATAAATCCAAGGCCAATCGAAGCGCTGCAATCAGGTTGGTCGGACTAATCAACACGACCTTCTTCTGATAAGCATAATTCCAGATGTCTGGATCAGCCTGCAATGCCAACAGATAAGCTGGTTCATTGGGCACGAACATCATCACAAAATCCAACGAAGACACATTGTAGCTGGAATAATCCTTCCGGCTCAACTCCTCAATGTGAGCTTTCACTGAAGTTAAGTGTGCTTTCAAGTACTGTTCGCGCTGCACGGCATCCTCACAAGCTACATAGCTCGCATATGCCGTAAGCGATACTTTAGAGTCAATAATTACCTGACGGTTATCCGGATATACAACTAACACATCAGGCTGCATCCGCTGTCCCAATTCATTTTTGAGCGGTTCACCATGTTCATCTTTTAAAAATTCCTGACGAAAATATTCTTCTCCTTCTCTCAGACCGGAATTTTCCAAGATAGTCTCCAATATCATTTCACCCCAGTTTCCCTGCATCTTGGAATCCCCTTTCAAAGCGCGGGTCAGGTTGTTGGCATCATCGCTAATCTGCTTGTTCAGCTGCATCAGTTCCTTGATACGGTCTTCCAAAGAAAAGCGTTGCTTGGACTCTTTATCGTACACCTCTTCCACCTGATGCTTGAATTCTTTTAAATTCTCTCCGAAAGGTTTCAACAGGTTACTCAAGGTTTCCGAACTAAGCCGGCTGAATGCCTCCGTCTTCTGCTGGAAAATCCGGTTGGCCATATTCTCGAACTCCGTATTCAGTTGCTTCCGTAACTTCTCCACTTCCTCTTTCTGGTTCTCCAGACGCTCTTCCAAGTTACGACGTTCTGCCTGTGAAGTCGCCAGTGCCCGACCTGCTTCTGCCCATTTCCCGGAAAGTTCATCCAACTGTCCACGTAACCTTTCCGTTTCCTTCCGATACTGCTCTGTCAGCAACTCAGTACGTTCCTTTTCCGCCTTCAGCAAATCCTGGGCATGCTGTTGGTTCATCTGTAACTCCGATCGCAAAGAAACAGACTTTCTCGCAGCCCACAAATAACCCAGCAGCCCTCCTACTATCACGCCAACAATCAAATATACAAATTCCATATCTTCTACTAATTTTCGAAACGCCTATAAAAAAACAGGTTTCACGAAACAAAAATCTGAAGCATCTGCCTCTTCCGTTTCTTCCGTGAAACCTGTGTTTTTTACGATTAACGCTCACGCTTATCCGTTGATGGCAGCTACCAGTTCGTCCGGAGTAACCAGCGACTGTTCGCCACTCGTCATATTTTTCAGCATGACTTTTCCTTCTTTCATTTCATTTTCACCCACAATAGCTACAAACGGTACCATCTTTGCATTGGCATAGCTCATCTGTTTCTTCATTTTGGCAGCATCTGGGTAGATTTCTGCACGAATACCAGCCGCACGTACCTGTGCCAATACCGGCAATACATACGCAGCCTCAGCTTCGCCAAAGTTGACAAACAGCAACTGTGTACCATTCACCGCTTCTTTCGGATACAAATCCAACTGGTTCAGTACGTCGTAAATACGGTCAGCACCGAACGAGATACCCACTCCCGACATACCTTCCATACCGAACACACCGGTCAGGTTATCGTAACGACCACCTCCACTGATACTACCAATCTGTACATCCAGCGCCTTCACTTCAAAGATAGCACCCGTATAATAGTTCAGTCCGCGAGCCAGTGTCAAATCCAGTTCCACTTCCGACTGAATACCCAGCCCGGTAATTGTTTTCAGGATAAATTCGCTTTCTTCTACCCCCTTCAAACCTGTCTCACTTGCAGCCAGCACATTCTTCAACGTAGCTATTTTTTCTTCGTTCGAACCGCTCAACAGAATAATCGGCTGCAACTTATCGATGGCTTCCTGCGGAATACCTTTTGATGCCAGTTCCGCATTTACATTGTCCAAACCTATTTTATCCAGTTTGTCGATGGCCACTGTAATGTCGACAATCTTGTCGGCTTCTCCGATAATTTCTGCAATACCTGTCAGAATCTTACGGTTATTAATCTTGATGGAAACACGGATACCGAATTTCTGGAACACAGCATCAATCATCTGCACCAGTTCCACCTCATTCAGCAGAGAGTTACTGCCCACCACATCGGCATCACATTGATAGAATTCACGATAACGTCCCTTCTGCGGACGGTCGGCACGCCATACCGGCTGAATCTGGAAACGCTTAAACGGGAAAGTGATTTCATCACGGTGCATTACCACGTAACGCGCAAAAGGAACTGTCAGGTCATATCGCAAACCTTTTTCACAGAATTTGCTGGCCAATTTTGCTGCATTGCGGCTCAACAGTTCTTCATCTGTCAGTCCAGAAAAATAGTCACCTGAATTCTGAATCTTGAAAAGCAGCTTATCGCCTTCCTCCCCGTACTTACCCATCAAAGTAGACAGGTTTTCCATAGAAGGAGTTTCTATCTGCTGAAAGCCGTAGCGATAGAATACCTCACGAATGGTGTTGAATATATAGTTACGTTTCGCCATTTCTACCGGCGAAAAGTCTCTTGTTCCTTTAGGTATACTTGGTTTTGTTGCCATAATGAATCAGTCTTTAAATTAACGGAGCAAAAATACGAATAAAATTTCTACCTTCCGCACACAAAACGAAAGGATTTCATGCTTACTCGCGACGATTCATATAAATCGTTACGTAGTAAATCAGCGTAGCCAGTGAACCCAAGGCAGCTACGACATACGTATAGGCAGCCGACTTCAAGGCATCCGTAGCCTGCTGATGATTAAACGCATTGGTAATTCCAGCACTACTCAACCATACCAACGCCCGACGGCTTGCATCAATTTCTACCGGAAGGGTAATAAAACTGAACAACGTGGTCATGGCAAACAGACAGATACCGATAAGCAGCAACTGAGGAAAAGAGTTGACCATCAGAATACCAGCTAACAACACCCAAGATACGATGGAAGAAGAAAACTGTACCACAGGAACCAAAGCCGAACGCATACGTAAAGGCGCATATCCCCGCGCATGCTGTACCGCATGTCCACACTCGTGAGCAGCTACAGCTGCCGCAGCCACACTTGTACTACCGTAGACCCCTTCACTCAAATTTACCGTCTTGTTCATCGGGTTATAATGGTCGGTCAACATTCCCGATGTACTGGTCACCGTCACGTCGTAAATACCGTTATCACGCAGCATCTTTTCTGCCACTTCCCTTCCTGTCATGCCATTGGTCAACGGCATCTGGGAATATTTTTCAAATTTACTCTTCAGGTTTGCCTGAACCAGGTAACTGATAATCGCAATACCTATAAATACAATCCAAATCAACATAATTTCTTCATTTAATTGTTATACTAATTCTTTAGCAAAAACCTTGCCAAAAGAAAGGTTGTCAGTCATTTCTGTCCAAAGATAAAGATTTTATTTTTCTATTCAGGTAACTTTACGTAATTTTGCTCCATATTGAAAGAAAGACCATGATAGTTTGCATAGCCGAAAAGCCCAGTGTGGCACGCGACATCGCCGATGTGCTGGGAGCCAAGAACCGAAAAGAAGGATACATTGAAGGAAACGGATACCAGGTAACCTGGACATTCGGCCATCTGTGTACCCTGAAGGAACCGCATGAATATACTCCCTCGTGGAAAAGCTGGAGTCTGAGCAGCCTGCCCATGATTCCTCCTCGCTTCGGAATCAAGCTGATAAACGACAGCGGAATTGAAAAACAGTTTCACATCATCGAAAAACTAATGCAGGAAGCCGAAATGATTATCAACTGCGGGGATGCCGGCCAGGAAGGAGAACTCATCCAGCGGTGGGTAATGCAAAAGGCCGGTGCCAAATGCCCGGTCAAACGACTCTGGATTTCCTCACTGACAGAAGAGGCTATACGCGACGGATTTGCCAATCTGAAAGACCAGGCTGAGTTCCAGCCTCTCTACGAAGCCGGACTGAGCCGCGCCATCGGTGACTGGACTTTGGGCATGAATGCCACCCGACTATACACCTTGAAATACGGACAGAACAAACAGGTACTTTCCATCGGACGAGTACAGACTCCGACTCTGGCCCTGATTGTAAAAAGACAACAGGAAATCGAACACTTCGTACCCAAGCAATACTGGGAACTGAAAACGGTCTACCGCGATACAGTGTTCTCGGCCATCATACGAAAGAGCGATGAGGAACTGGCTGAAGAAGCTGAAAAGGAAAAAGAGAATCCTTCGGCCAAGAAGAAAATACAATCTGATACCAACCGAGGGATTCCACAGATTACCGACGAACAGACCGGAAAGGAGTTACAGGAACGCATCCGGAATGTAGACTTTACCGTGACCGAAGTCAGTTCCAAGAAAGGTACGGAGGCGCCTCCTCGCCTGTTCGACCTGACTTCTTTACAGGTGGAATGTAATAAAAAATTCAGCTACTCGGCCGACATGACCTTGCAGCTCATCCAGTCATTATATGAAAAGAAGGTGGCTACCTATCCGCGTGTGGATACCACTTTCCTGAGTGACGACATTTATCCCAAGTGCCCTAAAATTCTGGAGGGGTTGAAAGACTATGCTGTTTACACGACGTCATTAAGCGGAAAACCACTGATTAAATCGAAAAAAGTATTCGATAACAGTAAGGTGACCGACCACCATGCCATCATTCCCACCGGGGTACAACCGCAGGGCCTCAGCGACATGGAAAAACGGGTGTTCGACCTGATTGCACGCCGTTTCATCGCCGTGTTCTATCCGGATTGTAAGTTTTCTACCACCACCGTCATCGGTGAAGCAGACCAGATAGAGTTCAAGGTAACCGGAAAGCAGATTCTGGACCCCGGCTGGCGCATAATCTTTGCCAAGGACGTTCCGGAGGAAGGGAAAGAAAATGAGGAAGAAAGCGTATTGCCTGCATTCAACAAAGGAGAAAGCGGTCCGCATAATCCGATGCTCAACGAGAAATGGACACAGCCGCCTCGTCCCTACACCGAAGCCACCCTCCTGCGTGCCATGGAAACCGCCGGAAAACTGGTGGATAACGATGAACTGCGGGATGCCCTGAAAGAAAACGGCATTGGTCGCCCTTCTACCCGTGCAGCCATTATCGAGACCTTGTTCAAACGGCATTACATCCGCAAGGAACGCAAAAATCTGATTGCTACGCCTACCGGGGTGGAGCTGATTCAGTTGATTCACGAAGAATTACTGAAATCGGCCGAACTGACCGGTATCTGGGAAAAGAAATTGCGCGAAATCGAACGAAAAAGTTATGATGCGGGTACCTTCTTAGCTGAATTGAAGCAGATGGTCACCGAAATAGTCTACAGCGTACTGCGCGACAACAGCAACCGCCGTGTAACCGTTACGACCGATGACAGCCCTAAAATTCCACTGAAAAAAACAGCTTCCCCTAAAAACGGTGAAGAAGAGCCCAAGAAAAAAGCGGCTCCCCGCAAGCCACGGGCCAGCAAGAAAGCAGCCACTCCCGAAGCACCTAAGGAAGACAACCTGCCAGCCGATGACAGCATTTTAGGAAAAGCCTGTCCCGTATGCGGCACGGGCATCATTATCAAAGGGAAAACAGCTTACGGATGCTCTCAGTGGAAAAACGGATGTAAATTCCGCAAGCCTTTTAAAGCGTAATTATAATGGATAACAAAATCTCCCCAAATGTCCGATACAAAAATTCAGACATTTGGGGAGATTGATTGTATATCATTTAGAATTATTCATCCTCATTTCACAAACTTACTCCCAAGCCACCTTCTCACGGGTTCATCATAGAGCTTCAGACACAAGTATGCCAATGCGATACTTCCGAAATATACGACAGCTGCCACCGGCCAAGTGTCTTCCAACGTATACAACTGTTTCTCAATAAGCCATGAATAGAATACATACATAATAGGATAGTGAATGGCATAAAGCGGATAAGATATATCTCCCAGGAACTTACAGATAGCGGTCGACTGCTTGTCTGTCGTCTTGCCGGATGCCCCCATACACACCAATAGAGGAAATACCACCGCAATGCATATCATCTCGAACACGCCATTCAAGCATACCGGTGACTTACCTTCGATATAAGGCACACAGAAAAGTCCCAACAGGATAATGCTGCAAATCCAGAATGCGCCTCGAATCTTGAACGGACAGAAATTTCTTGAAATCAGCATACCTAACGTGAAAGGAAACAGCATTCTCAGCATGCCTCCCCAAAAGTTCAGTCCGTCGAGCGTCCAGCCCACTCCTATCATGCCATAACCTACCACATCAAACAAAGCAAACCAGGACAGTCCCAAACCAAGCAGTATGACCAATACTGTCAGTGCCTTATTACTCAAACGACGAATGAAAAGAGCGTAAAGTATATTACCTATATATTCAAAGAACAATGACCAGCTCGGTCCGTTCAAGGAAAACATCTCTCCGTTCCCGCGTACGTCATACCCGGCTCCCGGATAAGCCGGAATAAAGCACATTGCAAGCAAGAGTGCCAACATGACCGCGGAGGTCGCTACATGTGTACCATCCCATTTCACTCCCCCTTGCACAAAGAAAGCAATGCAACCGATTATCGCCCCCATAATAATCATCGGATGGAGTCGGATAAGTCTCCGCTTAAAGAAGCCTTTTAACGTCAAGTTCTTCTTCCACCGGTCATCGTACGCATATCCGAGGACAAAACCTGAAAGTATAAAGAAGAAATCGACGGCCAGATAACCGTGATTAATGACAGTAATGAGGGTACCTCCTCCAGCAAAAGAAAAACCTTCGAAAATGTGATAGAACACCACAAGCAGTGCGGCCACCCCTCTTAGCCCGTCAAGAAGTTCATAATGCGGTTTTGTATCTGCAAAAGCTGATGATGAGATTCGATGATTCATATTGAGATAAATAAAAAGGATTAGGATTTATAATTCATATATTGTGCAAAGATAAGGAATCTCATCCATTAAAAATTTGTCCTAAATCAAATTACGGCTTTTTGCTTCGCAACCTGCTGAGGGTAGAAAGGGTGATTCCTAAATAGGATGCAATGTATTTCAGATTTACCTTTTTGCATATTTCCGGAAATTGTTTCTGAAATTCTTCATAACGCTCTTTTGCCGGCAATGACAACCTCTCTTTATGGCTTCTGTGCAATCGTCTGTATTCATTCTGATGTATAATTCTCCCCCAGTTGCATAACTCCAAGTTGGTTTCCATAAGATTTTTGAGGTCACTTATATTGATCCTGTAGGCTTCCACTTCCTCCAGCGTTTCCACATATTCTTCGCTTTTTTTGTTGTAATATAATTCATCCATGCTGAAAACAATACATCCCTCTGCTCCGAACGAGGTAGTATATTCCTCTCCATCGACCACCCAATAGGCTCTTAAGATACCCTTCTCTATAAAATAAGCATACTTACAATAAATACCTTCCTTTATAAGTTGATACCTTTTAGGAAAACTGCAAGGTGTTAAATAGGATTCAAGTTCCTTTATGGTCAAATCGGACACCGGATATTGCTTTCTAATATTCTCTATTATATTTTTCATTTATAAGACTTGGTTTTCAATAAATAAAACTTGCATACTGAGCTAGGCAGCCTGGAAACACAACCGTATTCGTTTCTGCATTTTAATGCCACCTCAATCATAGCCACGATATACTTGGAGGATAAAGTTATAAAGATTTATAGCATAGCCGATAATTTCTATCAGGAAATTCCACCTCTCCCGACACATAATTACAAATTCCGAAAAGCATAATTCAAAACGCTTCGAAGAATTCTCTGTTTCACACTGTGGGATTTGTATTTCACAGTGTGAAATATGTATCCCACACTGTGGTTTTTGTATCCCACACTGTGAAACAGAGAATACGATTAAGCATTTGACACTTTATCTCTCTGTGTTTCAAACAATTTACCTATCGGAATCGTAAAATTAGTTCTGTACCAGATTCTGCATCTTGCGAAGTATCTTCGGGAACTGCCAGAAGAAGAGCAATGTGCAACAGATGGCGGCCGTAGCATCCGAAACTGCTTCGGCCATAAATACGCCTTCCACGCCACAGAAACGAGGCAGAACCAGAGCAAGAGGTACCAGCAAAATAACCTTACGCAGCAAAGCTATAAAAATAGAAATCCGTGCCTGACCAAGGGCTACAAACATATTCTGGCAGGCGCGCTGCAAACCAAAGATTGTCATTCCAGCCAGGAAGAGCGGCAGCACATGCTCTACGGTGGCTATCAACTCCGGATCGCTCGTAAATGCCGAAGCGACTACCGTAGGGAAACAAATCATCAGCAACATCAGGACAAAATTGAAAGAGAACATTACCGTCAGTACAATACGGAAACAGTCTTTCACCCGCTGCCGGTCACCATGTCCGTAGTTGTAGCTGGCCACCGGCACAAAACCTTGGGCAAATCCTGTAAGTGGCACACTGACCAGCTGCATGGCACTCTGTAAAATAGCCAGGGCTCCTACGTATATATCGCCAAATTTCTCCAGACTGCCGTTCAACACAAATCCTACCAGACTCTCTGTACTGGCCATAATGAAGGGAGATACCCCCAAAGCCAACATTCCACCGACGATACGGCGGTCAAATTTCAGGTAACATTTTTGCAAACGCAAAGAGGCACGGTCGGAACATAGAAAGCCTAACACCCACCAGGCGCTGCATGCCTGCGAAAGAATAGTGGCCAGTGCCGCTCCTTTTACGCCCATATCAAACCAGAAAATAAAAATCGGATCAAGCACAATATTCAGCAAGGCCCCAATCAAGACGGAATACATCGCAATATTGGGACGCCCCTGTGAATTGATGAACGTATTGAGTCCGGTAGAGATTTCCACAAACAAAGTACCCAGCAAGTACACTGAAAGATAATCTTCTGCGTAAGGAAGTGTAACGGCAGATGCTCCCGCAAACAGCAGAATAGGCTCCATAAACAAATAAGATACCAGCGAAGTCAGCACGGTAAACAGAATCAGCAGCATGAAACCGTTGCCTAAGAATTTCCCCGCACGCACCCGGTCGCCTTGTCCCAGTGCCATGGCAGCCAGTGGCGCACCTCCGGCTCCCACAATAGCCGAAAAAGAAGAAATCAGAATTACAATAGAGGTAGTCACTCCTACTCCCGCCAATGCATTTGTCCCGATTTCCGGTATATGACCGATATAAATACGGTCTACTATATTATATAGGAGATTGACGAACTGCGCGGCCACTGCCGGTAAAGCCATTTTGAAAATGAGAGGAAGCATCCGCTCCGTTCCCAGGCGTTCTTCGTACTGATTGTTCATTCTTGCTGCCATAGGTATTCTACAAAACGGCTGCAAAGTTACGAGTTTTTCGGGAGAGAAAGGGGAAAATGTAATTGAAAAGAAATAACCCTGCCTCCGGATTTGATTTACATCAACAAATTGGCCTTTTACAAGAAAAACATGCTATAAAACATATTTTGTAAAGAAAAAAGGCCTATATTTGCAGTGTAAAAAGAAAGGCTAAAAGAAAAAGCCAATAAAAAGTTTTCAAGGTAAATAAGGTAACAAGTACAACGGCCGGCTGGGAAGTCCGCTAAGAAGATTTAATTAAACTAACTAAAAAAGAAAGGGTAACAATTATGAAAAAGGTAAAAAACATTTTCCACAAGATTGCAAATGCAGATCCAATGATCTGGGGTTATGTAATGCTGAATGACGAAAGACGCAAATAAAACTGCGACGCTGACAAGTTCAGCATTTTAAAGACGAATCTGATAAATGCCGAAAGGCTTCTCGTAAATATTCTGACGAAAAAGCGGTTAGACTTCTAACCGCTTTTTTTATTTCCCATTTGTCCGTATCTTTGCATGAATCTCTAAACACAATGACAGATGACTCCTACCCTGATAGATACCGACAACCCCGAATTTCAGAATGCACTGAAACTCATCCAATATACCCGCCAATCGGTCTTTCTGACCGGAAAAGCGGGAACGGGTAAGTCTACATTTCTGAAATACGTCTGCCAGCATACCAAAAAGAAATATGTGGTACTGGCTCCTACGGGTATTGCGGCTATCAATGCGGGTGGCAGTACCCTGCACAGTTTTTTCAAGCTTCCGTTTCATCCGCTCCTGCCCGATGATCCGAAGTTTCAGGGGCGGAAACTGAAAGATTTTCTGAAGTATTCTTCCGACCACCGGAAACTCATTCAGAACATCGAGCTCATCATCATTGATGAAATTTCCATGGTGCGGGCCGACATCATCGACTTTATCGACAAGGTGCTTCGCACGTACTCTCATAACTTACGTGAGCCGTTCGGTGGAAAACAGCTGCTGTTAGTGGGCGACGTATTCCAACTGGAGCCGGTAGTAAAAAGTGACGAACGGGAGATTCTGAACCGTTTTTATCCGAATCCGTATTTCTTTTCGGCTAAAGTGTTCCAGGAGATGGAACTGGTATCCATCGAACTCACCAAGGTATACCGGCAAACAGACCAGGTATTCGTCAGCGTGCTCGACCATATCCGGACCAATACTGCCGGAAATGCGGATTTACAACTATTGAACACCCGTTATACGCCGACACCACCTTGCCCGGAAGAGAATGATTTGTACATCACGCTGGCCACCCGGAGGGATAATGTAGATTATATCAACGAAAAGAAACTCAACGAACTGCCAGGCGAACCGGTCACATTAAAAGGAGAAATACATGGTGAATTTCCGGAAAGCAGCCTCCCTACCCTGATGGAACTGGTCATCAAGCCGGGAGCACAGGTGATTTTCATCAAGAACGACCAGGAAAAACGCTGGGTGAACGGTACCATCGGTACGGTATCAGGCCTTTCGGAAGACGGTACCATCTATGTAATAACGGAAGACGGGAGTGAATTCAATGTACACAAGGAAAGCTGGAGCAACATCCGCTACCGATATAACGAGACGGAAAAGAAAATAGAAGAAGAGGAATTAGGCACTTTTACACAATACCCCATCCGGCTGGCCTGGGCCATCACCGTACACAAGAGTCAGGGGCTGACTTTCAACCGGGTAGTTATCGACTTTACGGGAGGAGTTTTTGCCGGAGGACAGGCTTATGTAGCCCTGAGCCGCTGCACCTCATTGGAAGGCATCCAGTTGAAGCGGCGGATTTCGCACGCAGATGTGTTTGTCCGACCGGAAATTGTCAGCTTTGCCCAGCGCTTCAATGACAACCAGACATTTGAGAGGGCCATGAAGCAGGCACAGGCAGACATTCAATACGTAGCCTCTGTAAAAGCTTTCGACAAAGGCAATTTTGCCGAATTCTTAGAAGCTTTCTTTAAGGCCATCCACAGCCGATATGACATTGAAAAACCGTTGATACAGCGTTTCATCCGCCGGAAATTAGGCATCATCAACCGGTTAAAGGAAGAAAACCGATTGCTGAAGGAGCAAATGCAACAACAGCGCCAGAATTTACAGAAGTACGCCCGGGAATATTACCTGATGGGAAACGAATGCATCACTAAGGCACACGACCCGAGGGCAGCACAAGCCAACTATGACAAGGCTCTGGAGCTGTATCCGGAGTATGTGGATGCCTGGGTAAGAAAAGGAGTGACATTCTTTGATGAAAACCGAATGGAAGAAGCTGAAGAATGCCTGAATCGTGCCGTACAACTACGGCCACAGGATTTCAAAGCAGTATACAACCGAGGAAAACTTCGTCTGCTGACCGGAAAAACGGAAGAAGCGCTCTCCGATTTGGACAAGGCTACCAGCCTGAAGCCGCAGCATGCCGGTGCGCATGAATATTTTGCTGAAGCACTCAAAAAAAGCGGAAAGGAAATAGAAGCTGCCATTCACTATCGAATTGCAGAAGAACTGCGAAAGAAAAAGAAATAATTTTCTTATTTTTGCGTTCATACGAAGTCAAATCTTCGTAAATAACGCCATGTTACTTAAATTA
Source organism: Phocaeicola sp. ICN-14070 (assembly GCF_037892625.1). Classification (NCBI taxonomy): domain Bacteria; kingdom Pseudomonadati; phylum Bacteroidota; class Bacteroidia; order Bacteroidales; family Bacteroidaceae; genus Phocaeicola; species Phocaeicola sp. ICN-14070. The sequence goes on from NZ_JBBKBF010000036.1 coordinate 36,573, forward strand.
TATTCTAAAAACAACCGACCGGAAGACCTGCAGCGCATAGTAGACATTCTGAACGATGGGGGTATCATTATCTACCCCACAGACACGGTGTACGCATTAGGCTGTCATGCGCTGAAGGAACGCCCCATTGAGCGTATCTGTAAACTGAAAAATATCGATCCGCGCAAGAATAATTTATCCATTATCTGTTACGACCTGAGCAACATCAGCGAATATGCTCGCGTGAGCAATGCCACTTTCAAACTGATGAAACGCAATCTGCCCGGTCCGTTTACCTTTATCCTGAATGCAGACAGCCGTCTGCCCAAGATTTTCCGCAACCGGAAGGAAGTGGGTATCCGTGTACCCGACAATGCCATCATCCGTGAAATCTGCCGGTTGCTCGATGCACCGATTCTGACGACCACTCTGCCGTTAGAGGAAGGAGAAGACATTGAATACATCACTGAACCGGAACTGATTGACGAAAAGTTTGGAGAGAAAGTAGACCTTATTATTGACGGAGGTACGGGAGGTATTGAACCTTCTACCGTCATAAATTGTTGTGATGATGTACCTGAAATTGTCCGACAAGGCAAGGGGATATTAAATGAATGATTAACTATAAAAATTTTAATTCACATTACACATGTTACTTACATTATTACAAGCTACAGCACAAGCAAGCAATACTGCTTCAAAAATTAACGTAGAACAGCTGCTGGACAGACTGCTCAACTGGGGAATCGAGGTTGGAAAAGACATTCTGGCTGCCATTATCATCTACATCGTCGGCCGGTTTATCATCAAGCAAATCAACCGACTGGTCAGCAAAATTCTGGAAAAACGTAAACTGGAAATCAGTGTACAGACCTTCTTAAAAAGTCTGCTCAGCATACTTCTGAACCTAATCTTAGCATTTGCCATCATCAGCAAATTAGGAGTGGAAACCACCAGCTTCGCTGCAATCTTAGCTTCTGCCGGTGTGGCAATCGGTATGGCATTGTCCGGAAACCTGTCTAACTTCGCCGGAGGATTAATCATCTTAGTATTCAAGCCCTTCAAGGTAGGAGACTACATCGACGGACAAGGTGCCAGCGGAACAGTAAAAGAAATTCAGATTTTCCACACCATTCTGGCTACGGTAGACAACCGAATTATTTATGTACCAAACGGTGCTCTGAGCAGCAATGCCATCACCAATTACAGCAAACAAGACATGCGCCGCGCTGAATGGGTATTCGGAGTGGAATACGGAGAAGATTATGAAAAAGTAAAAGCTGTACTGGAGCAAATCATTGCGGCCGATGAGCGAATCCTCACGACTCCAGCTCCTTTTATCGGACTTGGAGCTTTGTCTGCCAGCAGTGTAGATATTAAGGTACGTGTGTGGACCAAGACTGAAAACTACTGGGATGTGTATTTTGACATGAATAAAATCGTATACGACACATTCAACAAAGAAGGCATCGGATTCCCGTTCCCGCAACTGACCGTACACCAAGCAAAAGACTGATAAGCAGATATCACTCCATAAAAAAACTTCCACCAAGGAAAAATCCTTTAGTGGAAGTTTTTTATATCTATCAAAAAGATGATTTATTTACGGTCTGCTTTCAAACGGTCGGCCATTGCCTTAGCCAATTCCTTAGCCTGTGCATAATTGCCGGCCTTCATGCTCTGCTTCATTTCTACCGGATTACCTACTACTTCAAATTTCAGTTTTTCAGTAAACTCACCCAATTTCTTCACTGCTGCGCTGGCCCAGGTGAACGAACCGAAGTAACCAAACAGGCGGTTCTTCATTTCACGAGCGGCTACCTTGCTCAACAGAGATTCCATTTCAGGATACAAATGCATGTTATAAGTAGTACAGCCTGCTATCAAAGCTTTATACTTAAAGATGTCGGCCAGGATATAAGAATGATGCGTATGAGAAACATTGTGCAGAATGATATTCTTGATGCCCTGTGCACTCAGTTCTTCTGCAATAGCTTCAGCCAGTTCTTCTGTATTACCATACATGGTTCCATACACAATCACTACACCTTCTTCACCTTCATAGCGGCTCAGCTTGTCATACATATCTACCACTTGCGGAATACATTCTTCCCATACCGGTCCATGAGTCGGACAGATTGTCTTGATAGGCAGTCCTCCACATTTCTGTAAGGCTTTCTGTACCGGATTACCGAACTTACCTACGATATTAGCATAGTAGCGGCGCATTTCATTCCAATAAATATCAGTATTGATGTTACGGTCGATGCATCCTCCGTTCAATGCTCCGAAACAGCCGAAAGCATCTCCAGAGAACAGGATACCTTCTGTTTCATCGAAAGTTACCATTGTTTCCGGCCAGTGTACCATGGGTACCAGATAGAAGCGAAGGTTATGATGTCCCAGTTTCAGGAAATCTCCATCACCTACCACATAACGTTCACCTGTTACTCCATAATATCCTTCTACCATTTCGAAAGTCTTCTTGTTACCTACCAATACGATTTCAGGATAGTATTTCTTAATCAGAGCAATTGAACCGGAATGGTCAGGCTCCATGTGATTTATAATCAAATAATTGATTTTACGGTCTCCGATAACACTGCGTATCTTTTTAATATATACTTCAAAGAAAGCCACATCTACCGTATCGACCAATGCAACCATATCGTCATCGGCAATCAGGTAAGAGTTATAAGACACGCCATAAGGAAGTGGCCACAAATTTTCAAACAAAGCTTTTGTACGGTCGTTCACACCGACATAATGAACTTTACCTTTAATTTCCATTGAATCCTAACTAATTTAAAAATTTGATATTATATTGTTTCCTTTTTTACTTCTTCATAGAATTTTCCCTGCCAGGTATCTCTTTCCTGAAGACGACGCTGCATACGAACGGCAAATTCGTAATTTTTAATGCCCCAGTCTGGAGCTATCAGCAATTCCTTGGGAGACTGCGAAACAAAACGTTCCAGCACAAGATCCGGACGCACACGCTCCAGATAATCAATCACAAGATCAATGTATTCATCTACCTCATACAAATGAAAATCTTCAGGACACAACTCATATTCATGTGCCATCCGTGTACCACGCACTAGCTGCAACTGATGCATTTTCAGCGTTGTCAAAGGAAGTTCAGACACCTGCCGTGCCTGACGGATGATAGCTTCATGATTTTCTCCCGGAAGTCCTAAAATCACATGACCTCCCACACGTATCCCTCTTTCCGCTGTACGTTTTACGGCATCCACCGTACATTCAAAAGTATGTCCCCGGTTTATTCGCTGCAAAGTATGATTATCCGTACTCTCAATACCATATTCCACTAAAAGAAAGGTTCGCTTATTCAACTCTTCCAGATAATCCAGCAATTCTTCGGGCATACAATCAGGACGCGTGCCGATAACGAGTCCGACAACTCCTTCTACCCGCAATGCCTCTTCATACATCTGACGCAGCTTATCCAATTCTGCATAGGTATTCGTGTAGGCTTGAAAATATGCCAAAAACTTCATTTCCGGATATTTTCTGGCGAAAAACTCTTTTCCTTCCTCCAACTGTTGCATAACAGACTTGTCTGTCCGACAATATGCCGGATTAAAGGTCTGGTTATTGCAATAGGTACATCCTCCATATCCTTTTACACCATCTCTATTCGGACAAGTAAATCCCACATTCAATGAGATTTTTTGCACCTTAAAAGGAAAATGAAGGGCCAAAAACCAGGCAAAATCATTGTATCGTGTACGTTCTCCCATGAGTTTACAAATTCCTCGCAAAGATAAGGATTTTCAGTTACTTTTCCCAGTCTTTATCTGTACAAGAAATGTAAAAACATACATGAAAACAAAGAGACATAAAAAAGGCTGCCACAGTATTTACCTGCAACAGCCTTCAGACTACATTATTTCAATAAAAAAAGAATTATTCTGATTCACTCAAAGTAGCAATACTTACACGGTTCCAATCCGGTTCTGAGAACATCGATCCTACACCCTGACCTTCAGCTGTGATACGTGAAGCACTAATTTTATACTTACTTATCAACATATTCTTTACAGCTTCCGCACGCTGCTTAGCTACACGTGCATTTACTTCGGCACTACCTTCTGGAGAAGCGTATCCCTTAATAGATACCGTACTCTTTGGATTATTCTTCATATAAGTTGCAATACGCTCTACATTAGGCACCTGATCAGTACTGATTGTGGTCTTTCCCTGACGGAACGTAATAACTGATTCCAATGACTTGGAATGTGTATTCTGAATAATAGTTTCTACCTGCTTAGGTGCATTACGCAAATCTGTCAACTCTTTTTCCAAACGTGCATTTTCTGCATCCTTTGCTCCTAAAGCTTCATCTTTACGGGCATTTTCTGCACGCAAGGCATTAATCGTTTCATTCAGTGAGTTCACCTCAGCCTGGTTGTATGGCTTCTGAATAGTCATATAGTGCTTTCCGTTGCTGCTTGCGAAACGATAAGTTACTCCAGCCAAAATTTCAATCTTCGACTTGTTTACATTCAGTTGTTGTGCACGGTCGCCATCCATTCTGTAAACAATAGCCGGACGTACATTTACAGCCCATGCTTTTTTCTCACCCAAGTTAAAGTTAAAGCTGGCACCAAAACGGCTTACCATATAAGAGCGATCATAACCACTACCCGAGTTCATGAAATCATGTCCCCAACCAAATCCGGCGATACCTTCTACTTCAAATAATCTGGGTTCACCGTTATATCCCCCAAAAAGATTATTTAAGTTAATCTTACCCAACACACCTAAATTCAAATCATCAAAAGCTGTTTTGCTGAAAGATGTATTGATACCTGTCAATCCCTCAAAAGAAACACCTAACACCGGAGTAATCTGTTTTCCTAGCTCAATGCCAGTTTCAGCACGCATGTTAGGCCAAAATGCAGAATGAGCTGTAGGAGTAGTTACTCCACCTTTCACACCTACATACCAATTATCCAAGAAACGAGTTCCTTCATACGCTTTTTGTGCATTCACAGAAAGAGCAGATACAGCTAACGCTGCTACTAAAAAACTTACCTTTTTCATTTTTTCATTCAAAAACTTTAATACCTAATTACTG
>NZ_JBBKBF010000037.1:0-40600 GCF_037892625.1 Phocaeicola sp. ICN-14070
GTCAGACATACGTTTTGAGATTTCGTCTCTTTTTGACGAATCAAGGCTGTATGTTTTGTCAAGATAGGTAGAGGCAATAAATGAGAGATTGATGATCTTTAAGTCTTCGTCAGAAAATGAGTATCCATACTCAAATGCCTCATTTAAGATCGGTTCGTATGTAAGCCTGTCTTTTTTCAATGCCATAAGTAGTGCATAGTTGTATTCATTTACAACCTCGGTTTTCATATTGACCTCCTTGGCTATTCTGACGGCTGTCATAAATTGTTTGATGGCTTCTGTTATATCCTTATTGTAACTGTGTACAGTTCCTTTGTAATTATAGAGTTGTAACAGGATTTGTGCGCAATCCTGCTCATCATGGTATTTGGGAAGGACCAAAGCTATCCCTTTGTCAAACAAATCATGGCAGAATCCGGCTTCGCGATGAAACTTTACCATGAATCCCCCAAACATAAGGTAGGACGAAGCCATAAATGCCGTTCCGCCAATTTCACGGCTTAGCCTTATCAGTTCATGTCCCAGCTTCTTTGCTTCATCCTTGTTTCCTTTCGATGCTGCTTCTCCAAGTTCAAACAGGCATTTCCGATATTTTACGTTCGGATCTTGTGGATTACCTTGGGTCGCAATTTCTTTGTATGCACCGGTCATATTCTGATTGGGGATGTCTATTAAGCATATCTTGCCTTTCATTTCAGACAGCAGGATATCATAGACTTCTCTCTTTTTATAGTCAATTAGAATAAGCGCAACCCCTGCGGGCAGTCGTTCGGCAATATCCTTTATTACTTCATTCAGAGCTTCCACATCGCCAATGCGGGATATGAAGAGGGTTATGCCGAGTAGATTGTCGTTTCCGACAAATGTCTTGAAACTTGTAACAAGACGAATATACAAGTCTCGTAGTTTATCTGCACTTAGAGAACTGACAGATGTCAATTCTGACTTGAATGAAGAAAAATCCGCCCAATCCCAATCGGGATTTTTCTCTACATCCATGGAAAACGAATCTATCCATGTTTTTATCAAGAACTTATAAAAGTCTGTTTTATCATCATAGTCAGCTTTGAAACCGACAATTATATCCGACGTGCAGCCATGTTCGGAGGCTTCAAGCCGTATGAATCCTTCTACAATTTGATAATCAGTCGGTTCGCAAACGAGACAATAAATCTTTGCATCGGGAAATTTCTCCCGATTTTCAATCCATAAGTCCTGTACGTTGCTGATTCTTATGGCTATCGGATTATGTTCGTTATTTATCATGGATTAAAATTAAGTAAACCGCCTTTTATATTTGTCATCGCAGAACCATCCACATCAACGGTTGCTCCCGTTGCTTTCAGTGTGGCAGATGCTTTTATATCTATCGTAGCCGCCTCTTCCTTAATGGACGTATCGCTTTTTATTTTTGCCTCGGACTTACCTTCAAAAGTGGATGTTTTGCCAAGTACTTCAACCTCTGAATCGGCTTCAATTCTTATCTTTTCGTCAGCAAGTATCTCCAATTCTTTGGAATGGATGGTTATTTTATCCTTTGCATCAATGGTGATGGTATTGTCACCGTTCAAGATGATTGTGCTTCCGGTCGGATCAGCAATGGTAACGCTTCCTTTTTCATCATCAAGCGTTATGGTACAACCGCTGCGGGTAGTCAGGCTTTTTGTTTTGTTTGAACTGCCGCCACCGGTGCCTGACTTTCCATGGAATAAGCTGCCAAGTACAAACGGACGGTTCGGGTCATCATATCTGAATGCCACCATGACTTGGTCTCCCTTTTCGGGTATGAATACAAATCCTCTGTTTGTGGCCACTTTGTCGCTTGTACCTGCGTCAGGAGTGAGCACCCGTATCCACGAGGTTTGCATCGGGCCGGTCTGCCAGTTCATCTTGACTTGGACGCGGCCTAACTTTTTCGGGTCCTCGTTGCTGACAACCACGGCCTGCTGTGTATGAGCGACAGGCAGAGGTACATCCGGGCATGGAAGGGTGGGAATAGAAGACGGAAGTGCGGTGAAATAGTTCTGGTAACTGTCACCCATACCGGCTACGTGGGTTATTTCCGTAATGATATAGGTGCCGATGCTATTTTTTACGTGGATACCTATTCCTGTATGGATAGCGGTATGAACATCTATGATACTGCCCACCGTGAGGATGCGGCAATCGCTTTCTCCGGTGATGAAACTGGATGCGGCGCTGTCGCTTTGCTGCTTGCGTTGGAAATAGGCATCAAGTTCACCCTTATTGGTTATGCGCGGCTCCGCCCGTTGGACAGCGGGAGCGGTAAACAAAGCCAATGACGAGTCAAAGGCCGCTTGGCCCAATGTGTTTTGTCCGGCTGCGGTATCGGGGGATTGGCTGTTATAGGTCTGGTCGTTCACCGAATGGTAAGAACTTCCCTTTATGGGTCGGGCAAGTGTCTGCGAACAGACATCGAGCACAGACAGTTCCTCACCGTATGTCAGCTTGGTCGTCGAGCCGGCCTGTGGCTTCCCGAAGACAAGGTTCTGTCCGTCGTAGTAGAGCCATTCCTGATATTGGCGGGCAAGCCGTTGTATGAATCTGAAGTTGGTTTCCTCGTACTGGCATTCGTATTCCATCTTCGATTTCGTTTCCGGATTGACAAGAGCTTGTACTCCTGCCTTGTCTGTAAGTTCCTTGACGATGTCAGACAAGGATTTGTTGCACCATGAGGCACAGGTGTGGTCCGACTCCAGCAGGAATGTTGACGAATATCCTGTCACTTTTATATTTCCGTGTGTCCCACCGGAACGATGAAGCCCCACCATGGTGGCCACGCCGACAAAAAAAGTGCCGCCGAAGTCCATGATTACTTTTTTTCCGACCCAGTCTTTTGATGCCTCCGGGATTTCCACGCCATAAATTTCTACGGCCTGAATATCCAGCGTTATCTCAAAGTAGTGGTGCTCATTGATGCTCTGCTTGAGCATCAACTGCACAAACGACGGCATGGGTATGCCAGCTATTTCCAATGTGATTTTTTTTTGTTCCAGCATGGCGGCATTATATTTGACGGTTTATATCCAAATTGCCAAAACCGTCCGGCGGAAGTCCGTCGGACGGCCTGACAAATGTTTTGATTTAGGATTTACCTATGTACGCCGATTTATTTCTTCGGCCAGCGGTTGTCAAGAGCTGCGCTGCCGACAATGATTTCTTCAGCGGAGAACGTAATGGTGATTGTCATAGGCACATCGTTGTTCGCGTCCAGAGTTTCCGAGTAGTGAACGATGTATGCGTTCTTGAACTGGATCTCCTTCATCTTGGCATCTTCCTCCGTCTTTTTGTAGATAATCTTTCCTTCTACAGGTTTGAAAGGACTGTTCAACATCGCTTCGATGACAGAAGTGTCTTCTGTTGATTCGATGGTTGCTTTTACTCTACCACCCAATACGCTTGAAGAGGGCATACCTTTAGGGTCCGTGTTACGACTGAACTCATAGTTTGAATAAAGGACGTCAAATTCCTTGTTGTTAAGTTCCAATGATGCTCTAAATGCCATAATACTTGGATTTAATGGGTTAAACTTAATTTTTACTGCGGTCTCTCCGTCCTTGCGCCCTAACCGGTATAGATGCAAAAAAAAGAAAACCTCAAAAACGATTTTTGAAATTTCCTCTCAGCCTCCGGATGACTCAGTTTTATTGTGGGAAAAAGAGAAGAAAATAAAACATCATCTTTGATATGAGCAAATATAAGTCCTTGTCTTTGTTTCTCCAAATTTTTTAGTGCGTTTTTTTGGCTGTTGTTTTCATTTTAACACGTTTTAAACTAATGTTCGTGTATAAAGCCACTGTCCTATATGATTAGAAACACGCCCCGTTGATGATGTGTCGCTATTAAATTGATTCCCGGTATTGTACAATAACACTTGTAGAAGAAGTTTCATCAGGAACGGACGAAACCGTCGGAAAGCAAACTGCTGCCGGAATGCAGAAAAACGGTATCCACCGCATGAAAGTGGCAGATACCGTTAGCAGATTGACTATACAGTCTGAATGTTTGCGTATGTCCTAATTCTTACGTCCATATCGGCAGATGAGCAATGAGCTTAATACCAGGAGTGCAAGGGCAATCATCCATGTATAGATCTTCCGTTCCTTTTCCAAATGTTCGATGTCCGCCGCTTGTTGTTTGGAGCAAGTTGTCAGTATATTAATCTGGGATTGTTGTGCCTTGCAGATATCCATAAGTTCAGCATTAATCCGTTGCTGTGTATCCAGCGAAGTTTGGATGTTCTTGAAGTTGCGGTTGGTCGTATATGCGTCACGGATATATCCGGGCGTGCTTACCTGTAACGAGGGAACCTGTATGCTGTCCGGAAGGTATGTCAGTTCTGCATTATTGCGCCGTTCCGTTGCGAAGCTGTTGAACAGGAGTATGCCAACAAGTGTGCCGCTGATCAGAAAGGCTATTAATGCTATGATGGCAAACATTGTGTTTGATGATTTTGCGACAGGTTGTTGGTACTCTCGTTCAAGCCATGGATGATGGTTCATCGTGTGAGGCGGAATGGATGTTCCATACTCCACAGTCCGGACTTCGGCATTTTCTTCGGTCTCTTTTTTCTCAAGAGCCTTACGTCTTGATATATCCATAAATTCGCGCTTGGCAATCTGGTATTTATCCGCTTGATAAATTACAAGGTCGTTTTTTACCAGCCAGTCAAGAACGTCCTTGACACTCCGTTCTGATACCTTGAGGTTGCTGATGCTCCAAAATATTTCTGCACAAGATACCCATATTGGCTTCTGGAGGCACTTCTGATATAGGATTTCAAGAATCTCTGCCTGTAGTTGTTCTCTTGTTGGTTCCATTTTATTTACAGTATTAATTGTTTCGGAATAAAATAATATTTCTTGCCGGCGATGAATACAGGTCTGAAAAGGTTGCGTTGATAAATGTCTTCCAGTCTCTTCATCTTTGAAATCAGGGCTGTATAGCCACTATTAAAGTCCGTCAGTTCAACCTTTCTTTTCTTCAGTTTCTTCACCTTTGTTGAATTTAAAAGGCTGTCATTGGCCATGACTCCCGTCTTACAATAGAAGATTTGAGCCAAATATGGATTTCTGGGCAATACTTTTCGATAGAAACTTCTGTTTATGCTTTTCTTTTGCCGGTTAAATTGCTTGCGAAGCACTCTTAGCTCCTTTTTCCCTATGTTATCTGAGAACTCCGGGAGCAGTCCCCTGTAGCTTTGCAGCAGTTCCATCACTTCCTTGTCATCGAGTAGATATCCATATTCGTACCCGTCCATTATACTGTCCGCTACGGAGGCCTTTATATAGTAGGTGTCATTCACGCTGTTTCTATCTATATCGTCAAGGCTCATACTGTCAGGATTTTCCGTATGATGGAATATATGCATCAGTTCGGATGTGGGACGGCTTCTTAGGACACCTATATTTCGCTCATAATCTTTAAGTGAGTGCAACAGTAGGCTGTCCGTTTCGAAAGATTGCCATAATACGGAATCCAAGGCTGTTTCCAAAGCGTTGCTTTCCAGCCTGTTTCTACCTTTAGGGAATAAGATTCCTCCTACCGTAAGGCTGTTGTATGGAGCATCGTACAGGTATAAGTTGGCATCCGTAGCTTCTATGTTCTTGAACAGCTCCGTCTTTACCAGTCTGCTGTCTGCGATATAATTGGATATATGGTCTATGTATTTCGTAGAATGGCTGTCCAGAATGGATTTGGCCTGCAATAGGAAGTCTTGATAAGAAGTGCCTGACGCTCTGTCTATCTGGGCAAACAGAAGCCTTGCCGGTTGGGTTGCCAGCCACGAGAGTTGTTGCTCGTGCAAGGATAAAGTTTGTTTTGACCCTAAAATGACAAATACATTGTTGCTGAAACGGCTTTCGTTATCATAACGGGAGATTTGTTTGATAGCCCCGCCAAAACCGTAAAACGATGATTGTTCCTCTTGTTCGTTTTTCCGCTTGGAAGAAATGGATTGTTTGATATAGTCGAGCCAGGCTGAAAAGTCCTTGGTTGGGGCCAAATGTCTGTTTTCTCCGTTGGAGGATATGCAGGTTGCCGAGAAAGTGTAGTCATACCCGGGCTTCATTTTCAGCTTTAGGTTCTGTAGCACATTGATATATGGGGATAGATAAGGCAGGTCGGCATCATTGAACAGTAGATGTATGTTCACGTTTTTGTTTTCCGCTTCCATCTTTCGGACATCGGAAACCATGATGTCTCCGCCTTTGATATTGATAATCTTATTCCAGTTCTTGTCCCAGACGGACAAAGGATAGTTCAGCCGGATATTCCCATTCGTTATAGGCCCTGCCGGGTTTCCATCCAGGTTGAACAACATCGTACCCTGAATATTCGCATTATGTAATGCCAACGTATCGGGATACATTAGGTTGACAGCACACAACAAAGAATCACGGTATCGTGAATAATCAATATGATACACCTCATTTTGGCCGACTTCTGCAAGAAGGTCAGCGGGAACCCACCCTAAAAAGCGTTTGGTACTGTCTGATAATGCGGGAACATTGGAAATCAATGCGGATTTGCCGCTCTTGTCCAACTTGTATAGGTAAACAACCTCTCCGCTAACAACTACCGCATCCGTTGTTGTTTTCAAAAACGGCTCTCCATATATTTTCAGGGTATCTCCATTGAAGAATTGATGGATATCGAACAGCTTGTTAATGCTGTTTATGCCTATACGGTACCTTATCGGCTGGTTGTTGCGGGGATTAATACGGGCATGGTCGTACATCAGTACATTTTCCGATGGTATCCATCCGGCATAATTGACTTTACGGGGTTCCTTAAAGTGTCTCTTGCTGTTATACAGGAAGCCTATTATCGACTTGGGCTTGCCTGTAATGTCTGGGTCAGCCTGAACGAGCTTGTAGGTTCCGTTCTTTTCACCTACTATGTAATAGGGTGTGCCAATCCCGTGTGAAGACCGCTTACGTTGGAAATACGGGTCTTCATAACTTTGATTTCCGGTCCTGTCCGAATAGACAATTCTGTTTGTCTTGCTTTTCTTTGTTTTGACAGGAGCTTCTGTTGATTCCGGATAGTTGAATATATCCCTATCCATTATTTGTATTCTGTCGCGGATGGACACTTGGGCAGATACGTTGCACGCAAGAGTAATCATCACGGCCACAGAAAACAGATTTCGTATGAGATTCAGTTGTTTCATTTTTCAATATAACTTTGTGTCACATGGATGGACTTGACGCAATTCAAATCGTCAATTTTCACATCATCAATACTCACACGCTTTTTCCTGTTGCTTTCAAGAAAATGCAGTCCTTGGCAATAGCCGTTGAAGTCATTGTATTTTTCATCATTGATGACGACCACTACCTGGTCTGCATCAATGCAAAAATATTTGTTACGGATATAATTCGTATGTTCGTAATAGACCGACTTTTGTGAGACTTTGGCGTCAGCTATGGCTTGCAAGTGTTTTTTTATATCATTCTGTACCAGTACCAACGAATCCACCGTGACCAGTTCCTCTGCTTTTTCAAAGCGTGGGAGAATGGTTATACGGTGCTTCACCGGATATTTCGTCGTATTGGTTTGTAATGAGATGGTGTATTCTCCCGGAATATCATACGAATACACGACTTGCTGCTCGTATGCGTCCACAGTACCGCTTTCTCCAAATTCCCATAGCCACGTGTCCATACCATAGCCTTCTGCCGAAAAGACCAGCTCTTCACCTTGATAACCCTCTGACACTCCATTTATACGGGGTATGGAATCAATGGCCTCATGCTCCAGCCCTGAGATAACTTTGATATACTTGTTTACGGAGTGTTTTCCGTCTATTTTCAAAGTAATAAGATATTTGCCGGCCTTACGGTAAGTGTATGACACATCCGTATTTCTCATCAGTGTATCACCGTTTCCCATTTCCCATATGAGCCGCTTGCCTTTAATCGCTGCCGTATCGTTGACTAATAGCTCCAACCGCTCATTGACCTCATAATGAAAATTATCATTGGTGTCATACACATAAAAGTCAATATTGGCAAGGTGCGACTTCGAAGGCAGGAACAAAAACAAAAGGATACCTGCTATGGCAACCAGTCCCAATATGATGATTGTTATAGTTTTCTTATTATCCATCGCGAATGTTTTATAAATTGGCTTTACATTCTTCCAAATCCCGTTCAATCAGTGCATTGTTATGTACCAGACTGTTCAATTCCTCTTTTATGTCGAATTGGCATTTAAGCATTCTGGAGGACAACACGCCGAAAAGGAATTTCGTATTCATATTGTTTTCCTTGTATATATGCTGCAATTGGTAAATCCCATCCTTCACCTCGTCCATCTTTTGTACTTGATGAATGTTGAAGTCCAGAGAGTCAATCTCATTCCAGATGTTCTGCGCTTGCTGCATATGTGTATGCTGGATTTCAAAAATGCGTTCGGAATGGTTGATTTCGTTTATCAACTCCGAACTGTCCTCTGTCGGTACGTTGAGTATATACCGGCAAAGTATGATATAAATTGCGGCTACTGAGAAAATCAGCAGCAGGAGGAAACGGATGTTTCCCCATAGCATTTCGTCTTTTGTCATGGCTTCGTCAGTTTATTCTTGGTTAATTCCTGATATTTGATTCTACACTTTTCAAGTTGCTCCATGTTGCTTTCACGCTTTTTGCTTTCGCGGTCAAGGTCATCCATTGATGATTGGATGACACGGATCTGTTCAAGCATAGCTTTATACACTTCGTACTTGCTTTTATCGGCCTGCATCGCAATGTCATTTTCCATTAATAACCGTTTTTTGGTTATCAATTTTTGCATGTGCTTGTGTTCACTCGAATTTCGCCGCTTGGTCTTCAGATTGTTCAAGTCCCGGAACAATTCTTCTATCTGGAAGTTAAGTTCTGCCTGTTTCTTGAACACATTGTCATATTCGGCCTTCTTGCTTTCAAGAAGGGATATTCCCTTTTGTGCAGTCACAATCGTTACGATACCTCCGGTTGTGGTAACAATCAGTGTGATAGCGAATACCAAAGTAAATCGGAGTTTCGCTTTCAAACGAGCTATTTTGTTTTCTGCTTCCATACTTGCTATGATTTAATCGATCAACCTATAAATGACCATGATCGTTTCTTTTGAGCCTCTATTGTTTCGTGACTTTCGTCTCCTACTATAATATTCTCACGAACCATTCCGATGTATTCCAGTTCACTCATTTTGTGGAACATATTGCTGAGCAGTGTCACAAATGCCCCTGCCGTCTGCAATGACTGGTTTATATTGGTATGGTCATACATAAGCTTGGTTAGGCTCTCTATCTTCGTGATAAATTCAGAGGGTGTGACATTGGTCCACTCATAGAAATATTGGAGCAATTGTTCTCTTTCCGTTTCGGAAAGACTTTGAAGAGCGGAGTTCAGACCGTTTGCAAGCTCATTCACGGCCTGCACAAGATATATCGGCGGTTGCTCTAAGGCGATTTGTTCGATAAAGAAGATTCTTGAGTTGTAAAAGGCCGAGAAAGCCTTACACAGCTCAAATGTATTATTGGCAAGCGTATCTCTACGCTTGTCAGCAACATTCCTGCTGTAAATGAGTTTCACGTCTTCTTTTATCGACTGTAGGGTACGTGCCAATTGGGAAATGAATGTTTTGATCCCATCGTGGCAAGCGGAATGTTGTACCGGTGGAATATATTGATGATTGATTTTATAGGTATTCCCTTGTCTGCATACCTCTGCCACCAACAAAAAATTCTGGCTGTAGAAAGATTTGTTGACTTGGTTTTTGGGAACGATATGGAGTTTTATGCTCGGCAAGACATACGGGTGATGCAAAGGCACCTCTTCCGGGTCCGGTTCACCGACAGGTATCAAGTGATACGGATCTACGGATATTAGTACCATATACTCGCTGTCCTCGGCTTGCAGACCGGATTCTGAAATGGTTGCACAGGGTTTCTCATCCCCGTATAAACCGTCGTAATAAACGATGGGTAGACCGCCTTTGGTGATTGCGTTGCAGCTTTTCAGGCGGACACAGAGAGTGGACATGGTATCACCTGAAATCTCTATTTCAAGATTGTCACCTATCCCTTCAAGGACCTCTCCAAGACCATAGTTATAACTGGTCAGACTCCTTCCTGCTTCGCGGTTGAGAGCTTCCGTTTGGCAATACTGGTTTGCAAAGAAATGCTGGCTGGTCAGCTTCAGACCATTGACCCAGTTTACAGGCAAATATGTTAGTGTTTTCATATATTATGATGTTTTTGTTTCTACTTGTACACGTCGGATATATATCGTTTGATTATTCTTAATCTTATTGCCCTCACTCGTCAGAGTGGGGTCAAGTATTCTTATGAACAACGGGAAGTTAAACCATTTTGAGGTATAGAACATCCATCCGATTTGTATATCTTCCTTCTCTGTTTCAATCTTGTTTTGGGGGAAACGCCTGTTTTGGTCTTCGATAACCCAATTGAACCAATTCCCAAGAGATATTTCATTGGGCAGGCGGACAACCAACGAAGCGTATGTCGGGTCTTTTATATTCCGTTTGATCTTGACTTTGACCGTTCGGAAGCCGAAGTTGTCTATGTTGTCCCAATATTTCCGGTCAAAGGTCCCATAGCTCAATTCCCATGGGGTATATATCGGATGTGGAATGTCCAGGAACAGGGTCCTGCTATACATAATCAGATACGGGATTGCAAACCAGAGGATATTTGTTGTGTTCCATAATGAATAAGGCAGTTTGCTTATCAGTTCAAACAGCAGATAATAGCACCATCCGCCTAAAACACATATCGTGGTTAGAGTGAGAATGATAGCTGTTCGGGAGTTGCCAATACCGATTGCTCCGAACAAATCGGAGGTAGAAAGTTTGCAGAACAATGTCCCGAGGAGGATATAGGACAATATCGTGAATGTCAAGCCTCCCCAAACATATTCATTTTTTAGAAAACCGAACAGACCAGGTAAAGCGACGACAATGGAAGCCAGAAGAACGAATATGATTAACTTCTTCAGGCTAAGTTTGCTCTTGATCGTTTTTATTCCGGTCAAGACAAATATCATTATGGCTACAAATAATGGAGCCAATAAGTAGCGAGCAAAAAAATACAGCAACATCTTCATTGTATAAATTTTTTTATAAGTTCATATTATATCCTAATCGGTTTTCTCCGAGTATAAAATCCGTTTCTCCATGTATCAGATAATCAACTTCGATATTTCTTGTTGAAAGGATGAAAAATTCAAGTATCCGGCGGACATTGGATAGATGCGTTTTTATCTCTTCATACTCATCAGTCGGAGTGTCTATGATGATTGTTGCCATCAAATCATCGGTTTCGCTTATCATTAGACCATTAAGACCTAATGTCTGTCCGATACATCCGGAGCCGACTGAAAGGTAAACCGGCTCTTCTATCTTATGGACTTCCAATCGCAGTTTCACCTTCAATCCCAAAACGATAAGAAGCAGTTGCTCGATAGCGGGTAGGTTCTCTTTATACCTTTCTGCATTGCAGAGGAATAGGAACAGCTTATATTTCTGATGGGACGTAATGGACAGTTCCACATCCTCAATTACTTCTATTATCTTGATGAAGTTCTTCCTGGAGTCCGGGTCGGAAAAGAAATTCAGATGACGGTTATTGATACGGACCTTTTCTTTGAAAAATTCTGTATCAAAGGGCGCAAAAAATTGAATCAGTTCTTTATCCTGTTTTTCATTGGCTCGGATGGCTTCAACTATCTCTTTGTTACTCATACCCGGTGTACTAAGCACCAATGGATGAAATAGCAATTCCGGCAATTGATGGTAGATGCTGTTTCTTGCCAGATTCAGCAATATATATTCTTTGTCGGCATTTGCCGTCGCAATATGCTGTTCCGAAACGCTTAATACATCTCTGGATTTCACACGGCTGTTCATACCATGGCAATTAACCATAGTATGGTCCACCAGCCGTCGGTCAAGAATAAATTGAAGTTCATCATAAAAGATTTCTGCGACGAAATTTATTGCCTGACTTCGTTGGATGTTTTCCAAGGGCTTCTTTTGTGCTAACATTGTTCCCATATCAGTTCACCGTTTCTATAGTTTATGACGATGTTGTCACCCGGTCTGATTTGTTCAGAAACAATCAGACGGGATACGGACTTCTTGATATAAGTCCTTATGATTCCTGCTATCGGACGTGCGCCGTATTTGGGAGAATAACCTTTGTCTGCGAGATGTTGCAATGCTTCATCCGACAAATGCAACTGGATGTTTTTCTGTTTCATCAGTTGTTCTTGCAATCTTCCAAAATGGAGGTTGAATATCTGTTTGGCGACATTTTCATCTATTGGCGCAAACGGAACCACCTCGGTGAGACGTCCCAAAAATTCAGGTCGAAAATACTGTGCCATAACCTCGATGAGCTTTCCGGAATCAGGAGTATGCCCGGATTGTATCTGTTCTACGATCCACTGGCTTCCGATATTAGAGGTAAAAATGATTATGGAATTTGAAAAATCTCCTTCCCGGCCCAGTTTATCATGTATTTTGCCTTCATCCATCATTTGCAGGAAAACATCATAAACGCTGCTATGGGCTTTCTCAATCTCATCGAATAACACTACCGAATAAGGTTTCTGCCTGATTTGAGTGACCAGTAAGCCACCTTCCTCATATCCTACATATCCCGGAGGTGCACCATACAGCAATGCAGCCGAATGTTCTTCCTTGAACTCGGACATGTCAAATCTGATCATGGCTGATTCGTCATCAAACAGTAACTCGGCCAGTGATTTTGTGAGTTCTGTTTTCCCCGTTCCTGTAGGACCAAGGAAGAAGAATGAACCTATAGGCTTCTTGGGGTCACTCAGTCCGCTGCGTGATTCTATAATGGCATCTGATAAAGTCGTAATAGCCCGGTTCTGTCCTTTGACCCGTTCTTGCAATTTGCTCTCGATGCTCAAAAGTCGGTCCTTCTCGCGGGCTTGTATTTTTCCGATAGGTATATTGGTGCACTCCGCTACAATCGCCTCTATTTCCGAAGAGCGTATCTCTTCAATGGACTGGTCGGATAGAGCCTTTAATTCTTTGATGATGCCCGACAAATGCCCTGCTTTTATCGCGATGTCATCTTCTTTATCCCATACATAGTTGTCTGACAGTTTGGTGGTCAATACGACACTGATTTTGCTGAATACAGAACGGTACAGTAAGTAAAGCGCCCCTTCAGATATTTTTTCGTCGAGACTCTTTATTTCCTCAAAATCCGTTTCCAAATCAGATACACTGGCTCGTGCATTCTTATTGCATAGCCGGACGGCAGCAGCGGTTCTGTCAAGCAGGTCGATGGCGGCAGATGGCAGGCTGCGTTCCTTAAAATATCGTTTGGAGAGTGCGATTGAATCTTTAATACACGCATCTGAAATTCTCAACTCGTAATAGTTTTCAATCCTTTTTTTATGTAATTGTATGGCACTTTCAAGTGTAGCCGTATCCAGTTCTTCAATCTTTATGATATCAAGACGCCCTTCTATCGGATGCTTTTCGATGTTCTTCCGGTAAGAATCGTTCGTGAGTGTGAGAACAAGATTTGCGGCTCCCTCGCTGATTTGCGCACTTAATATGTTGATAAGTGTGGATGCTTTGCCTGATACGCTGTTCTCCAAAAGAACCTGTAAATCATCAATCACCAGCACAGCTTGTTCCAATTGGTTTAGCTTGTGCATCAGATTGACAACTTTTTGTGCTATCTCCGTTTCAGACGAGGTTGATGCGAGCAGTTTTGCCGTATTGAGTCCGACAATAGATATTTGCTTTAACATCTCATCTTCATTCTCACAAATATCTTTGACAAAGGCGTTGATGATGGAACTCTTTCCGATACCGGATTCACCGACAATCAGTATGCCCTTGTTCTCTGAGCGTTCGAGGCATTCTAAAATAGTACGGACCTCTTTTTCCCTACCGACGACAAAGCCACCGGCATTGATGGTTTCTTGCTTTTTCAGGTTGTCGGCATAAGGAACGCTTGCTGTTATCTGCATTTCCTCTCCTTGATAAGAATGCAACGGGGTAAGGGCATTGTAGTGGGACAATATGTCATCTTCCGAAACATCCAGCATCTCTATCTGCTGATGCGAATACACGACACCTTCACGCAATATGGCGGTAAACACACAGATGGAGTCTATGGAATCCGCTCCTAATTTAATTTTAGACCGTTCGGATTCATCCAAAACCTTTGACAGTTCTTCATCAGGTTCCACTTCTTCTGTGGAAGTGCCACTGGACCTATACATTTCGCGATGGGTGTCAAACCATTCCATTATGTAGCCGACATCCTTCTGCATCGAGGATAAAATTTCCTTTAGACCCGTGTTTTCTGCAAACATGGCCATGACAAGATGTGACACGCCGAACGTGTTATGCTTGTCTTGAAGTGCCATTCCTCTTGCTATCTTAAGGGCAGACACCAAACTTGGGCTATAATTGCTATCATTCATACGAATTTGATTTTATAGTTTGAATTACATACAGAGCGTTCAGTCAAATCTTTTTCAAGATAATGGGCCAATTCTTCCAGATTGGGAATTTCATCTTTATCAAATTGTCCAAACTTTATCTTGACCTCTGTCACTCTGATTAATCCTTTTTTGCTGTCAGGAGATATAGTCACGCCATTACCGACTTCGACTGATTCAACGTGTTTTCCCAGCTTGTGCAACAAGTAGCTTTTGATGTCTTCTTTAGATATAATCCGTTCCCGGGACAACAGACCGTACCTTAAACTATTAATAAGTTCCTGTTCGCTATCATGCGTTGTTCCTCCTTGCATACAAGTGCGCAACATGATGCCTGAAGCGTCATATTTTTCTATGTTGAATTGTTGTATCAGTGTGCGTTCATTGAAACCGTTCGCCAGAGAACCGGAAGTCACCCAATATTTTATCTCGGCATTGGTCGCATCCTTTTGGGGGACACTTAAAACAAAGGCCTTTATTTTGTTATCTCCTTTTAGCGTGGCCTCCAATCCTTTCTCTATATCATTTATCTTGTTGAACAACTCTTTGAGCTGCGTCGAAAGTGCATCCGGATTCATTGAAGCAAAAGCACTCCCGTCTTCTTTCATTAATTGTAACACTTTTGAAATTAATGAGCGGGCGCTGTCCGAATCAAATCGTTCAAGGTCGCCAAAATACAGGCTGAATATACCTGTCGGATTTTCCTCATACTGGTTCAGTCGGTTTACATACTCCCGGCCTTTGTTGTCTTGAAACGAGCGTATGTTCAAGAATTGTGTACGGCTCGGACATTTCAGGGGTATAATTCGTCCGGTGGAACGGAAATTATGCTGTTTGTAAATGATTTGTCTGTTTACAACCGGAAATGTGTTCAAATATACTTCCAGATTTTCAAGACTTTCTTTCGTGAATATTTCCGGAAAGACTATCTTGACCCAAAAGAGATTCTCAGAGTCGTCCGGAACCTCGCAGTCGGCCACATAACCGGGAAACATTTCTCGGTAGGTATGCTTCTCTTTGGAAGCATCTTTTATACTCACATTAAAATATAGGTCACTATAAAAATCGCGGATTTCATCAAAGTAGTGCGCATTACTATATGGATCTTCAACATGGAGGCCTGTTTTTGCATTCAATCGGTTTCCTGTGCAGTCATAGAAGAAAGCCATATTCATAAACGGAAGCAACCCCATATCGGAAGGCTTGATACAAAACATTACAGAGTCCATTTTTTGCAGGACTTCTTTAGACACATCCAGCCCGACCCAGACGCAATAATCCGCTATCCGGTTTTTAGGGCCAAGGAAGCGTGTTGGAGTGCTAAAGCTATCGGTTGAATGCCTTATACTATCGTTGTATGCGATTGCTTTGACTTTTGCATCAACCAGCTTATAGGAAAACAAAGGAGTTATAAAAATTTGAATATCCCCTTTGCCAAATATGTTTTTCTCTGCATAAAAATGATCTTCAGCATCAAGTTCGCAACATTCCCCATGATTGGGGGTAATAGTCATGAGTGCATGAGCCGGTTTGGGCAGAGTCCATTTGTTTCCTATGAGTATTCTGGATAGGCGGTGAAGTATCCGTGAGTCGGACTGCTCTATTTCTTGATACAGTTTGTTGGACTCATGGGCAAAAACTTCAAGCAGCAAATCTATTACTGGGTCCATATCGCGTATATCAGATACGCCCCAAAAATCCATAGCCTGCTTTACTATTCGTTCCTTTATTGCAATTTGTTTCTTGTCGGGCATAGTTCAATTATTGTGATAAAGGGCTTATATATAATGAAGTATTAAAATTGAATTTCTCGTTGGTTCTATCCATTGTTCCGGTCACGGTTATTTGTGCCTTTCTGCGGATATGAGACACCTTATCTATATTTTCTTCTTCTATTTCCAAGAGGATGACGCTCACATCCACATTTCGTAACCTCTTTTCATATTTTTCTATCGTTTTTATTAAGGAGTTTTTTACTCCTTCCTCCCAATCGCTAATTTTCACAAGTTGGTTGAACTCAAGGTCCCATATCATGGAACCAAAGTCTTCTCGGCCGATAACTTCCCCATGGTGAGAAAGAATCAGTAGCATGATGTGTTGGGCTATCGATTCCTGATAGGAACACCTTTGCAATTTCTTGGCAACAGCCGATTGCAATTGTAATGGCATTTTCAGGTAAGTCATACTATTCTTTTATTTTATTCTATTTCGCAAATATACTCTTTCCCTTGTTAGATGCCAATAAAATGCTCCTAAAAATTTGACGGTTTCAGAAATAATTCATATATTGCGCACGGTCACAAAACCAAAAGAGAGCTATAAAAAAAGTATGATATTAAAAAGTAAATTCTATGGCAATCTACAATTATGGAATTGGAGGCAACGAAGTAAAAGTCGATGCGAACGAATCCATCGCGGAAATCCCCTCCAACCGAACTTTGATAGTTCAAAAACTGACAGATGAAGCTCCTGCAGCTCCGGAAAGCGTGTATGGTTTGGAAACCATTGAAGATGTGTTCCAACGTTTTGAACCAACAGTTGACTTATGCCACGTGGATGCGGAAGGTAATGAAATCAAGGAAATCATGACATTCACCGGACTTGGAGACTTCGGAGCCAAGAAGATTAAAGAGAAGAGTGATTTCTTGAGTAAACTTGACATTGAGAAAGAGCAGGGTGTTAGAATAACTCGCCAGCTTACTTCCAACCGCGCTTTACAGAAAGCACTTGAAAATCCGGAAGTCAAAAATGCCATTATGGACGTGATTGAATCATCAATCGAGGAGATTCTGGCAAATCAAAAGAAAGTAGAACTTTAATCTTTTACTAAGATGAAGCAGGAAACTCAACAACAGACAGCCAGTACGACAACCTCACAGAAAGTCGTATCACAACAGGCGCAAAAGTCATCTGCATCGGCAATAGACAAACTCAAAGAATTTGGTGGCTTCGCTTTTCTTGAAAATATCATAGATGGGTATTCCAATCTTAATCCGGCACGAAAGGCCCGTCGCAACATCTTCCTCACGGATGAACAGTGGGAAAATGAACGTAAGGCCTTGGTTAATCGCTTAAGCGTATGGCTCAAACTCTTACGTGAGAATGACACTGCCGAACAAATGCGGGACAAGGCCAAAGAAACCGCAGAAAACGCCGAGAACCTTCTTAATCATAACTTGAAGAATGCTCTTGCCAGGACACGGGAACTTGAAAGCGCATATCGCACTATTGCGTTCTTTTATAAGAACACGGAAAGTGATAAGGTGAAGAATGTCACCATTGTCAATGCGACCATGGAGCAGCTTCAGGATTTGGACAATACCATTTTCGCTGACCACATTAGCAACGAACTCAAACAGAATTTTGACCGTCTTGACCTGCGTCGCAACTACTCCTTGCTTGTCGTTCCTGGATATATAGGCTCAAATGCCATTTTGGATAAGTGGTCTAAAATGGCATACGAGAACAAGGCTTTTCTTGTTACAGACTTCCAAGACCTTGAAACTCCGGACGATGTAGTAGATATATTCTTCAATGCCAATCATACGAGTGGAGATGTGTTCAAATCGAATACTATTATGACCTGTAACTGGTTGCTTGGTCGTCAAAGAGAGGAAAGCGTTGGAGAAGAAGAAAATCTTTATATCCCGCCATCTTCTTCACTTGCCGGAAAAATATACAGCACCTTAATGTCTCAGGTAGTAGCCGGAAAGAAATTTGGTGGACTTAATGAAGTAGAAAGTGTACGCTTCGACCTTCGCAAGAGCGAGATTTCCGAGCTTGAACGTATGGGTCTTGTGCCGATGGTGAACGAGTACAGCAAGGTTATGGCTTTCTCTGCCAAGACATTATTTAATGGAGATAATCTTGGCTTGCAGACCTACTCCGTAGTTCGTGTATTCGACTATATAACGAAGGTACTGATTGACTTCCTGAACCGTCGGGCATTTGAAAATTGGACTACTCGCACGGAAGCAGATCTACGTGGTCAGGTTGTGAAATTCCTCGATAGTGTAATGGGCCCGAACAAGCTCATCGAACGCTTCAAGGTTATGAAGATTGAACAAGACCCGAATCAGAAAGACCGTGTGCTTCTTGATATTCACATCACACCGTATTTCCCGGCAAAAAGCTTCGTGATACAGCTTGCCGGTCATAAAGGCGATAATCCGGAAGATGCTATTTGGGAAAGCGAATATCATCAAGAATAATATTAACTTCATTAAATCTGTAGATGGGAATGTTATATATTCCCATCTATATTTTATTTATTCACTTATGCCAGATTACCTTGAAAATATAAGCCAACAGGAATTAGGGCAAAGGATGTTGAATGACATGCCTTTAAAAGGATGTGTGACATTTGATAATCAACTATCAACAGTGTTGGAACTAACCCCTTTGGGAAGCTATGAAATAGAAAGTACAGGAATCGGAACCTTTGGAATGATTTCATTTTCTAATTCTGAACCTTTGTGGATTACAAATCCTAATACAATAAACCATCAAGAAGCAAATACCGCAGTATGGCGTGGATATGCATCAAATACAATCACCGCTGCTGGTTCTTTATCTTCTATAGCTGAGATTTATGGAAAACATTCAACAATTCGTTTCTCTAAATCGGGGCATTTTTCACCTAAACTCTATAATAGTGGCTGGAAAGGTGGAAGTCGAGCCAAAATTAAAACATACAAGGTTACATCGTTGGCAAAAAGTGCCAGTAAAAAGATCTTCTTTTTGGGGATAGCTGTTGATGCCTATGGGGTTGTCAGAGATGAAAT
The DNA here is from genome assembly GCF_037892625.1 of Phocaeicola sp. ICN-14070. Lineage (NCBI taxonomy): Bacteria > Pseudomonadati > Bacteroidota > Bacteroidia > Bacteroidales > Bacteroidaceae > Phocaeicola > Phocaeicola sp. ICN-14070. Next base: position 19,310 of record NZ_JBBKBF010000037.1, read on the forward strand.
AAGTCTTGCTAAAGGATTGGTGAATACCGCTGTTTCTGGAGTGGCATTGTGTATAGGTGGATGGGCGGGGTTAGCAATTGGTTTAGTCTATTGGGGATTAGATTCCATAGGTGCTTTTGACCGTCCTATTCAACATGGTACTTCTCAACAAGACCCATTTAAGCAACCGATTGATAATTTGAGAGTTGTTCTTCCTCATATAAGACCTCTTCCTCAGCAAGTAATTAAACAGCAATATACGCCTAAACAAACATTTATTGGTCCTGTCCCAGCTAAAAGGTATTGAGTATGTTAAAAGAAATAATATATTGGACATCTTATTTTTTCGAAAAGAATAATCGTTTAAAAAAAGGTGGTTGGCATTGGTCTGATTCTATAATGTTTGTTTCCTTATGCCTATTTCTTAATATATTATCTATTATATATATAGTAGAATACTATACTCATTTTAAAATTCTAAAGTATATACCTATAACTACGAAGTGGGAATTGACCTCTTGGGTATGGGCGATATTAATTCTGCTCCCATTTATTATATACATATATGTCAGGTATTATAAACCTCCTAAATTCTCAAACCTTAAATTGATTTATGAGTCCAAGTCAAACACTCGTTTAATTCTTGGACGTTTATTCTATGTTTGTTATTGTTTGATAACATGGATTGGTTTTTTTATAATTGTAGGTTGTTTTAAGCATTAATCTCTTCCGTCCTGCCGGGATCCGGTTGGCCTTTTAGCTTTATAGCCTGGCATCTGCCTTTTTTATCCTCCTTTCCCCTTTTATCGTCTCCCTTTATATTGTCTTTTCAATCCTTTTATATCCTTACAGTCAGCCCTGCCTTCCGGCTTGTTGTTCCGCGAAAGTAGCGGGTAACAGTTGTACCTTGCAAATCCTCACGGTCTGCGGTGGCCGACGGAAATATTCCTTCTCCGGGAGAAGCGTATTTCTGTCACCAGATTTGTCCCGTTGCCGTTATCACTTTCATGGTGCGGAAAAATAAACCCGGCGAACGGACGTTTTTGCCTGTAAGACCGGCATACGGCAAATGGCATACAGGTCTGCTATATGCAGTGCGCCCGTCTTTTGGGCCAAGCAAGGATGCAGGCCTACTTGCCGCAGGCGACACAAGAAAGCCTGCCGTTTGTCCTTGCCGGAACGTCTGTCGTCCATACTTTTCTAACCGTCTGCGCCGTCCCCCTTATCTCCTTATACAGCTTCGCCCCACACCTTCAGCGGAGCGTCACAAGGCTTGTCCGCAAGAGACATTCACTCGCCCTATGGCAGCGGAGCTGCTATGAGGCGACTGAGTGACTCTTTATGCGGAGGTCCGAACATGTAAAGACCAAACGACTCGGTCTCAAACTGTCAAGGCTTCGCTTTGACAGATCTGGGACTGAGCCGTCCGGTCACTTCATCGGGAAGTTTGGACCGGCAAGCCGCAGACGCTCCACTGCCCGCCCGTTCCTCTTATATTGTAGTGCCCTGTTTTATCATTTGCCAACATTTATACGAGAAAGCGTTCTCTGTCGTCACCCGGCTCTGTGGAAGTCATATTTTCCGCAAAGTAAACCGCCCGTTACCTGATGCCAAACCGCCATTGATGTTGGAGCAGAAAATCTTCCTCTGACATGTCAGAGCGTATTTCATGCCCCAGGTTTGTCTCAGCGGTAATCTTCGAGCGGCAGTGCCGGCTGAAAATATCCCTCCACAGGCTGAACGGCCTTCAAGAAGAGGGAAACAAAATGACAGCATCATGGCAAAGACGATAGACATTGAACTCCAAAAGCAGTTGGACAAACCGCAGACATGGTTCTGCAAGTATTTTCCTGTACGCATACGGAACGTAGGCGAGCGCGAGAAGGCAGACCGCCAATTAGTGTTTGACTTCAAGGACGGACGGGCATACGAAGAAGTAGCCCGACGCACGGCAGCCGCCATGACCGAACGCTATGGGGCATCGTGTGCCGACATCGTGTTCTCTCCCGTACCGGCATCCACCCGAGAGAAAAACGAGATACGTTACAAGGCTTTTTGTCAAAGAGTGTGCGAGCTGGCCGGAGCTATCAACGGATATGAGCATGTCTCAGTGAGCGGAGAGCGGTTGAGCATCCACGAGAACCGCAAGGCAGAAAAGGAAATCCGGAAGGTGAACATCGTTGAATTTGACTCGGCTTTCTTCAATGGGAAGTCGGTGGTGGTCTTCGATGATGTAATTTCCAAAGGATTAAGTTATGCCACCTACGCCCATCAGCTTGAAAGCCTCGGTGCGAATGTGCTCGGTGGATTATTCCTTGCAAGAACCCATTATAAAGTGAACTGATATGATAGAATTCAAGAATGACAAGGCAGTGTCCGTGTGCTTCAGCGGACACCGCAACATTCCGTTACTTTACCGCAAACGGCTGAAGCAGTTGTTGATAAAAGAGATAACCAAGGCATATGCAGATGGCTACCGACTTTTCTACCATGGGGCGGCACTGGGGTTTGACCAGTTGGCAGCAGAAGCCGCCATTTCGTTGAAAGCAGAGTTGCCGGACTTGCAGGTCATTGCGGTTGTGCCGTATCGGGGACAGGCCGAGCGGTGGAGCGATGCGATGAAAGCCGGGTATGAAGCCGTACTAAGCAGTTCGGATGAAGTAATCATCCTCAGTGAACATTACTTTCAGGGCTGTTTTCTCAGGCGCAACGACTACATGGTATGCCACTGCTCGCGCCTTATCTCCTGGTATGACGGGAAACCCAAAGGCGGTACGTTCTACACTTGTCGCAAAGCCACGGCTGGCGGACTTCAAGTCTCCAATCTCTACAGCCATTCAAGCGGATGACAGACAAACGGTCTGCAGTCCGCTCCGTTCGGTTGGTCTGGCCATAGGGTAAGAGCGGCTATGCTGTTCTATATGCGTACCGACCAGCCGGCACGCTCTCCTTTTTACCACCGGGTTCTCCGTTTCCCGGGTTTACGCTTCCGTTTTCTATGAAATCAAGACCAGCATTATTACTGCAACAAAACACACGGAAAGGAATCCTCTACAGAGAGTAGAATGATAATGGTCGGTTATTGGGATAACGCCCCTCCAATCAGGCTGGTGAGATATTCCCACCATACCGACATCCTGACTATGAACATCGGCGGCATAGAGAACGTCTTACCATAGAAAATGGCGGCCGCTACCTTGCCGCCGTGCCTTTCTATTTCCTCCTTGTAGTCGGCCACACTCTGCCCAGTCGTCAGCACATCGTCTATGATAATGATTTCTTTTCCCTTTATATCACCGGTAATCTCGTAATTCCGTTCAAGGACACGGCCTTCTCCGCTGTTGGCTTCATGCAGGCTCTCCCGGGCATCGCAAATCACGGTATCGTACAGTCCTGATGTCAGATCCGGCCTGTGCTTGCCCATATACCAGTCCAGTCGTTTGAACCGCTGTCCGTACTTTATCCAGTTGCTGCATGGCATGAACATGATATGATAAGGCTTGCCGTCTGCCTGTATGGCGGTCATACATGCCTTGAAGAACTCGATGCCGTGTATTTCTCCCTGCTTGAACCGGTAGATGGAACGGCAGAATGTCCGTTGTGCTTCGTTGAGAAAATCATTGTACCGGGACGGATAGTAATAGCCGTAAAATGCAATCCGGATTCCACGGAACTTGAACGGCTTGAGCGGCCGCCTGTCATCAAACCGTTCAGGATACATACAGCAGAACATACGGCAGGCGTCTCTATGTCCGGCCATCACCGCCATACGGCAATAGCGTTCCCTTTCGTCTTCCCGGCTGGCGTTCCGTGCGGCTGCATACGCCGCTTCCCCGGCTTTCCGCCACCAGAAGGCGATGATATGCAGCAGTCCTATAATCAGACAGAACAGGATCAAAAACAGCAGCTTCGGTTCCATTAAGGTTTAGGCAATGGACAAACGTATTTCACATTCAGTCTTTCCAGATGCTCTCGGTCTTCCAATCTTCCGGAAATCCCATAGCCCGGACATCAATAGAAGGATAACGGCTTAAAAGTGCCTTGAACCTCGAAACAAACGTATGGTTGGGATTGATTGTGTTCAGCAGGTATATAATCATGCTCAATATAAAATAGACCTGCGGTGTCCCGTTAGCTGGCAATTTGATGAAAGTATTTCGTGGAGAGCGTGGCATCAATGGACGGATGCTTAAAGTTTTATTCCACAAGCGGCTGTGGTGAGCGCAGATATTACGCACATACACGACACTATGCAGCCACGATGCGAAAACCTTATCCGCCAGCCCGAAATATGCAGCTATGGAACGCTTGATTTTTCCAGGCAACAGATTTTCGTACAATATGGAAAGTGTTCCGAATGAGGTTATTTCCATTGTTATCCAGCTTGGCGGGAAATGGTTGGAATATTTCGACTTGAACGCTTTGATGAACTCTTCATCGCTGCGGCTGTATTCTTCGTCAATCTTTGACAGCAACTTTGCATGGCGGACAGGGTTTGAGAAAAGCGAGGAATCTTCAAACCAATACGCATCATGCTGTGAAGACAGGATATATGCTGTCTGTGTACGGACTGCAATCTCTATCTTTTCAATCTCTGCGATAATCAGTTTGCGGAGCTCACTGTCAAACTTATAGATGTTATAGGCCGTTTCAAATGTACTGCCCGGTTTGAAAATATGCTGTCGTTTGTCCGCCAGTAGAGGATACCAATAGCCGCTCAAACGATAATAACTGATATTCTGCAATAGGTGCAGGGCTTTGGGTTCATTCCCGAAAACCATTCCTCTTTGTTTGAGCAGATTTATCTGATCTGTAAAGGATATGAGATGCTTGGGATAAGGTATCTTATTTGTTGCCATGGGTATATAAAATAAAAAGCTTACCCTGAGCGCGCTGTTCTTACGGGAAGCGGGGTAAGCATGTTGCTGCAAATATAATACATTTTTTCTGTCCGGCAAAACATTCATCAGCTTTTCTCTTCCCTTTCTATGCTTTTCACATGTCCATCCCTTATATCTCATTCACAGAGCTGTTTTATCCTATGTCCCATTATTCAGCCGTGCGACCTCGGTAGAGTTATTTTGCTGCGAAAATACCCGTCCGTCACAATCCTGACAATGCCGGCAGACCGCCGCAGGGGTGAGCCGGAAAAATCTTCCTCTCCGTTGACAGCGGTGAGCGTATTTTTCCGCTCAGCCTTATCCGGTTGTTCCTTGCCGACCTTCGGAGCAGAAAAATAATCCCGACGGTCGTGACAGTCCGAACAGAGGGAAAAGTAAGACAGCAGACAATGTTGAACACTTGAAAATTGAAGTGATGAAAGAAGAAATCAGACAGGACGGCAGGACAATACTGTCAAGCAAAGACGGATTCAGCATCCGTAAGTTTTTCAATAATCTGAGCGAAAAGAGCTTTTCCGGAAAGGAGTACCGGGACTATGTCAGAAACAGCTTTTGGCGAAATGGGAGTCAGGACGGGCACACTCCCTGAACTCAGAACAGCACTCAGGGACAAAAGTCAAATTTCGTGAGGATAACTTATAAACGGGAGCCCGAAGCGGCTCCAAATAAAATAAAAGAATGAACAACTAAAAAAATACTGGTATGGACACAACAACAGCAACAATGCATCCGGCAGAAGAATATCTCCGTAACGAACAGAATCCACCGGTCTTGTATGTAAAAATTTTCGGGGAACGCAGGAAATTATTTATCAACCGTGGCAGGGAGAACATCGTCGGTATTATTGCGAAAGGCAAACGCAAACATGGCTACATCTTTTCAGACTGGAGCCACATCGAAAAAATCTATTATCCGCCACAGGAAAAGGAAGACGAAAAGGATGTGGACAGGAAAATGATTCTCAAATATCAGAAGCTCGCACGCCTTGCCACGCATACCAACGACTGGCTCCGCAAGATTACAGCAGCAGACCTTGAGAAGACCCTGTACGAAAACCGCATCACCACAGGAACGGCTATTGACGGAAAGTGCATCCGACTCTCCACGATTGAGAAGTATTGCGGAAGCTGGAGCATGCAGCGGTTCCGCCAGGCCATGAAGAATAAGGAGAAATTCTCAACGCTTCGTTTCGACTTTTGCGGTTATGACGGTACGCTTTGGTGCGAACCGCGTGAAAACGGCGACATGGCTGCCGGATTCAGCAAGGAGTACCGGAATTGTGGCAACGGCTATTACTATCTGCTTATCAATGACGATTTCATGATTGGTTACGATATTGACTGATAATCTACAGACAGACCTTACCGGGGCCTGGTAGGGTCTGTTCCGGCTTCGGTCTGCCGACGCAAAGTCCCTTTTTATCGACGGCATTGCCATGCACCGTTCCTTTTTACCTCAGATTTCCCTTTTCTATCCATCACTCTTGTAGCAGCTCTTCCGTTCTCCGCCGTGCGACCTCGGGGAATTGGATTTTTCAGCAAAGGTAACCGCCGGTTTCCATTCCTGCCAATGCCGGCATTCTGCCCGTGTGGTCTCGGAAAAATCTTCCTCTTCGGCTGTCGAGCGTATTTTTCCTTACCGGCCATGGCGGATGTCCACCGCCACCTTTCAAGGCCGAAAAATAATCCCTGCGGCCGCAAATGGGCCGAAAGAAGGGAATAAAAACAAAGTCAGTTTAGGTAATGGCAGGATTAACCACCTTGCCGTAAAACAATTTCAGTTATGTTATACGTTCATACTATCGGTCGTATCGGCAAAGATTGCCAGGTTGTCACAGGAACACACGGTTCATTCATCGCATTTGATATTGCCGTGGACGATTACGCACACGGAAACAGCATTACCACATGGGTAAGGGTTCGAAGCAAGAAAGAAAACCATATCCGGCTGTCAGAATATCTCACCAAGGGACGGCTGCTGCTGGTTGAAGGGACACTCTCCACTTCACTTTGGAAAGACAAGGAAGACAACCCGCAAATCCAGATTTCCATTTCGGCAGATGTCTTGAAGTTCATCAGTGCCGGCAAGCGTGAAGGCACGGCATCAGAAACCGCAAGTCCGGCTGTAGCTGCAGATGAAGTCCCGACACCTCCCGATTCTCCGCAGGACAGTCATGAAGATTTGCCGTTCTGATAGAAAGAATATCAGATTGACAATCAAATAATACTAAATGTAGTATTTACTAAACGTAGTAAAATAGGGTATTAGAAAATAGTCGTTTACTAAAATTAGTAGATACTACATTACTACTATCGTTCATCCACCAGGGATTCATACAGTTCGAACATTTTTTCTCTATCATTGCAGAATCCGTCGGGGATAATTTGAAAATTTCCGCTGTCTATCCGGGCATTGACTTGTGGAGCGGTTATGACTTTTCCTTTGTAAAGAAAACCTATCTGTTTGCCGATTGCTCTTTCAGTCGCGTTAGCCCATGCTTTAGCCTTGCCGGACTTTATTTTGCCGGCAATTATGTACGTCATGACGTTTGCACTGTTCAAGGCAGAATCTATTCGCAGGACTTCAAAGTCAACCGTGGTAACAATGGGTGATGAATCAAAAGTCAGCGTCTTGCCGTCTGTTATATGATACCATCCGTTTTTAATTTGTTTCTCGGAACAGCTTGCAAACAGCACAGACAATAGAGTTGCTGCCCACACAGGAAGCAGCTTGACTTTAGTCAGAAACGAAATTTCACTTTTTACTTTTATAAGTTTTAAAAATTAGATGTAGTTATATGGATGTAATCAGAATAATAGTATAAATGACCGAAACGATGCCGATGGCTAGGAAAATGACAGACCATTTCAGAAAATTCCATGAAAAGGATTTTATTCCATGGATAACGCAAATGAGCGAACATAAAGTGATGCCGACAGGAATGGCAAAGAATCCGATTGTCAGAATCAAGACCAGCATGATGACAGCAACGGTGCTCAAAACGATATTCTGTCTTGAAATTTCCTTCATATGATTTATTGTTTGAAATGATGTATACGCAGTGCTTCAAATGCCCAGTTCCTTCAGAACTTCTTCGTTGGCAGTAGCAAAAAGTCCCTTGCAGCGTTTCAATTCGGCTTTGGCCTTCTCCAGCAGTCTCATTTTTTCATTAAGGTCAAACAGAGTACAATGGTATTGTTTGTCACGATCATTATACTTGTTCTGCCATTTCATTATTTCGTAGACAAAGGCCACATGTTTTTTGTGGTATTCATCCAACTGTTGCTTATACTCCTTTATATGCTCTTTCAGCTTAGCTATGTCGGCTTCGGCTTTTTGCAGGGCCTCCGGATCCGGCAGGTGCGCCTGCCTTTGCTTTTGTTTACGCAGAAATTCACTCATCAGCTCACAGAGCTGTATCAGCTGTGCGCGTTCCTCTTCCACATCCGAAGAGCCGGCAAGAGTCGGTTCACACGTTTCATTATAAATGTCAATGTCGTTCTTTTCCAGAAATCGCCAGGTGGTCGCCACCTAGTTTTCAACAGGCTGTCCGGCTTCGAGGCAGTAAGCTTTTATCTTTTCAAGTACATCTTCCGGTACGGGGATTTTGCTCGTTTCCATATGCGTTATCTTTTACACTACAGTTGGATTACACAAAAATAAAGAAAAATAGGAATTCGATTCTAACAGATTGATTGATTTTTCGTTAAATCATCTTAGAAAGCAGAGAACCGGAAATAATTCTCGGACATGCCGGCTATGTTTTATGCTTTGGTCTGTTGGTCTGTACACCTGCACCGGGCAGGCATACAGACCGGTGTATTTCCCGTTTTTACACCCTTATTTCTTCTTGTTGTTTTTCAACAAGGTCTTGATGGTGGTAATCAGCTCTTCTCCGCGCAGGTTCAACGCTTCAATTTTCCCTTCGGGATTGATCAGTACGGTGTAAGGTACGGCAGTCAGGTTATATCTGCGTGCTACCGGACCATACCAGACCTGGAAGTCGCACGCCTGCGGCCAAGTCATCTTCAGGTCTTTCACCGCCTTCTTCCAAGGCTCCGGCTTCTGGTCCAGCGAGATACCGATGATTTCTAAGTTCTTGCCCTTGCATTCCTTGTAGAGCTTTACCACATTCGGCATTTCGTTGCGGCACGGTCCACACCACGATGCCCAGAAGTCGAGCAGGATGTATTTACCGATAAAGTTCTTCAGTTCGATGTCCTCTCCGTCCATGCCTTTGATGGAGAACTCCGGTGCCTCTATACCTACCCTAAATTCCTTGTTGGCGATGATTTCGTCCAGTTCCTTAGTGTACGGATGGTCGTTCAGCTTTTCGTTCAGCTGTCCGCGCAGTTCCTTCAGTTCGTTCAATGACAGTTCGTTCGTCATCTCAAACAGCATGATGAACGGGGCGAAAGCTTGGTCGTTGTAGAATCTCACCATGTTTTTCTCCATATTCAGTTTCTTGGTGTTCTGTTCCTAGGTGCGGAATTTGAACAGGCTGTCCTCCACGGCCAAATTACCACGTCCGTAGCGCATATAGTGAGTGTTGGAAGCCAGCAGCATGCTGTCTATCCAGTTGTCTGCAACTGGTGAAGCCTCCACAGGTTGTTGTTGATGGTTCCTTTGGTCGACGAACCCAAGAAATAATCGGCACGCATGTTCATGTTGATCTGACCCCCTTCCAGAAAGATGGGTGCCAGCTGCTCGTCATGACTCTGGATGAAATAGATGACCGATTGTTCAGGTACGGAATCTCCCTTGAATTGGAAACGTCCGTCTATCACCTCGCAACTGTCCACTTTTGTCTGTGGCCCGTGCATGCCATCTTCCTTTACCAGATATACCTTGCCGGTATATTTCCCGGTTATCAGGCCGTTGATTTCATAACCTTTCATCGGTTGTTCCTTTTCCTGGGTGTTTTCAGTTTGCCCGAACAGGAATCCGGACATGAGCAAGCCTACGCTCTGTGTAATCCATTTTTTCATGTTACTCGTTTTTTTGACGTTAATGATTCTATGATTGATTGTTATGTTTGGCAATCAGACTGGATAATCAGCATGACAAAGCATCTGTCTTCTTTTTCCTATTTGTTGATACCTGACTCGCCTTTCCATACCGCATCATTGTTAATACGCACCAGTATGCAAAAGGTGGGGGTGGCTTCTGGAATAACTACCTTATTTTTTCCAGCAGCTCATCTTGTCCGACGATTTTTCAGACTGAAAAAAACGTTCTATCTGGCAACTGATGACTTCGGTACACCTGTCAGATAAGAATTTTTGAAGAGTTATCTCATACCATTTACTATACATAGTAGCTACTACATTTAGTAGATGAGTAAAATAGTATATTAGTATCGTAGTATATACTAACATACTATATTACTAAAGTGATATTTTATAGTAAAATAGTATGCACTAAATTTAGTATTTACTAAATAAAGTACTATCTTTGTATATGATTTAAAGACAATGCTTTATGGCAAAAATTATAGTGATATTGAACCACAAGGGCGGGGTTGGAAAGACAACCACCACCATCAATCTTGCTGCCGCTTTAGGGCAGAAGAAAAAGCGTGTACTGGCTATTGATATGGACGGTCAGGCTAACTTGACAGAGTCGTGCGGACTTTCCATCGAGGAGGAACAGACGGTGTACGGAGCGATGAAAGGCGAATATCCTTTGCCGCTTGTAGAGCTGGAGAACGGGCTTGCCGTGGTGCCGTCCTGCCTGGACCTGTCGGCGGCAGAGTCCGAACTGATCAACGAGCCGGGACGGGAACTGATTCTGAAAGGACTGATTGCCAAATTGCTCGAAAGCCGGAAATTCGACTACATCCTGATTGACTGTCCGCCTTCCTTGGGGCTGTTGACGCTCAATGCACTGACGGCTGCGGATTATCTGATTATTCCGGTGCAGGCACAGTTTTTGGCTATGCGCGGAATGGCCAAGATTACCAGTGTGATTGAAATTGTCAAGGAACGGTTGAATCCCAACCTGAAGATAGGCGGCATTCTCATCACTCAGTATGACAAACGCAAGACGCTCAACAAGAGCGTGGCTGAAATCATCAACGATTCTTTCTGCGACAAGGTATTCGGAACCGTCATCCGGGACAATGTGGCACTGGCCGAAGCACCGATTAAGGGAGAGAATATCTTCGAGTACAACAAGAACTGCAACGGAGCCAAGGACTACATGGAGCTGGCTAAAGAAGTATTGAAACTAAAATAAACAGATATGGGCAAAAGCGATTTATTGAAAGACGGCATGAAGACCGGACTGGACGGATTGCTGTCATCCACGAAGAAATCTCCGCAAAAGGAGAAGCCGGTACCGGTTAAGAAGGAAAAGGAGCCGGCAGTACATTGTAATTTCGTCATTGACAAGAGCATTCACACACGCATGAAATACCTCGCTATCGAGAAAAACATGTCGTTGAGAGACATTGTGAACGAGGCGATGAAGGAGTATCTGGCAAAGCATGGAAAGTGAGGGTTTTCCTCACTTTCTCCTGCTTCCGTATTTTCGTATGTCCGGACTGAACAGCCCGGCATTGTTACATGTCTGCCATGGACAGCCCCTTGTATGAGAGGGCATACCCCTTGAACTCTCCGGTAGCGCGTAAAAATGCAGCTGCCTTCGTCTCCAGCACTTCCAGGTCGATGTTCTCGGCCTTGCGCTTCACTTCAAAGAAGGTGGCGGTTTCCTCCAGTTCGTTTTCCGCCACGATGTCAATCTCGTTTTCACCCTTGCGGTCCCACCAGCTTCCGATGCGGGTAAAGGCCTGCTTTTCTATCAGCACACGCTTGAAATAGCGTTCAAGCATCAAGCCGCTGAAGGTCTCATAGTCCCGGTTCACGATCGTTTTCACGCTTCCATAGTTCTCTATCTCCAGCATGTAGCTGTATTTGTAGATGAAGCGGAACCAGAATGTGAAGAAGTTGTCCTCTATCGTATAGCGGACGTTCTTGGTAGAACTCTTTTCGAAGAGGGGCTGCTTCTTGGCGATGACCTCGTATTCATTTTCCAGTTTGGTCAGGTAGCCGCCGATTTCCTTGCCGATGACGTTCTCGATTTCTGAACGGGATGTCTTTCCCCGAGCAATGGCAGACAGGATCGAGAAATAGATGCCATAATCCTTACCGAACTCTTCTATCAGGATGGCTTTTCCTTCCCCCAGGAAGATGGAATCGGCTTTTATGATGTGGTCGAGCATGGCTGCCTTGGTAGTAGCTCCTGCATCCACCAGCAGTTGTACATACTTGGCCACGCCTCCCGTGAAAGCGTACAGAGCCAGCAAGTCTTCCGGTGTATAGGCGGGATTATATTCCGCCAGAATTTCCTTCAGGACGCTGGGTGTAAACGGCCGGACGGTCATGAAGCGCGACTGACGGTTATACAGCGGCTCTTTCTTGTCCTTGAATATCTTGGTCATCATGGAGTATATCGAACCGCAGACTATCAGGTTTATACGGGACTTCTGGCTATAGAGGTCCCAGATGCGCTGCATGTCGCTGAACACCGATTTGTTTACACGGAAAAACTCCTGGAACTCGTCGATGAAGAGCGTGATGGGGCGTTCTGCCGAGAGCTTCATCAGGTATTCGAACACATCGGTAAAGCGTTCCGGGCGTCCCATGGTTGGAACCCCCAACTTGTTCTCTATCTCCAGCCGGTAATCCTCGCATAGGTCTCCTTCGGCTTTTCGGGCGACAAAGAAATACAGCATCGGCTCATCCTCGTAGGCCTTCCGTACGAGCATGGTCTTTCCGATACGGCGTCTGCCGGTCACGACCGTAAATTGGGCGTTCTCCCGCGCCTGTCTGCCTATCTCCTGCAGAGAGGCTATTTCCTCTTTTCTATCAAAAAATCTCATATCCTTGTCTATTTTAAGTCGGCGTTCCGAAACGGTCATTTCCGAAACAGCGGTTTCTTTACTACAAAAGTAGCGATATTTTCTGAATAACACATACTTCGGTCGGATATATTTATGGCAAAGTCCTGAACTGACAGAATTTTCCAGCCAATATGCCTTTTTACCTCGCCTTGCCCTGCGCTCCGTCTGTCCGGCTGTACCGCATATCCTTCCTTTACAGTTTCTCCGTTTTTACTGTCCGCCTTCCGGCGTATCATCTCCCTTCTACCTTATCTTGAATGTTGCTTCTCCGGCACATTTCTGTCCTCGCCGGTTGGTTTTCCAGTGCAAAGGTGGACTGTCGCGCTGGATTCCGTCACTTTGAAGTGCATTTCCTGTAAAATTCTTCCTTTCTGCGAAAGCGTAATTTTCCGGAAAAAGTGTCGGAAGCAGCTGGGCCGCCAGTCCTTGAAAGGCACCTGTAAATCCCAAGGCGGTTCAGACAGGAAACTGGACCGAACGGAGGGAAACAAAAAAATCAAGTTCAAACTAAATTTTGTGATTATGGAAACAACAGCAGCAGTTCAATCAATGGAGAAAAACATCACGATGGTGGCATTGGCAAACGTACAGCCGAGTAACTACAACCCACGCAAGAACTTTGACGAGGAAAGCCTGTCGGAACTTGCCGAAAGCATCCGTCAGCAGGGTGTCCTGCAACCTGTCGGAGTGCGTCCGGTGGCAGAAGACCGCTTTGAGATTGTGTTCGGAGAACGCCGATACCGAGCCTCCCTCATGGCAGGACTGGAAGAAATTCCGGCTATTGTTATGGAAATATCGGACGAGACAGCCGAGGAAATGGCGGTGACGGAAAACCTGCAACGCAAGGATGTTACCCCGATTGAGGAAGCCAATGCTTACCAAAGGCTCATAGACAGCGGTCGCTATGATGTACAGGCTTTGGTGATGCAGTTCGGCAAGAACGAGAAGTATATCCGCACACGCTTGAAATTCGTCTCCTTGATACCCGAAATAGCCCGGCTTCTGGAGCAGGACGAAATCACTATCAGCGTAGCGAGCGAAATCTGCCGTTATGGGGAAGAGATTCAGCGAGAGGTGTACGAGAAGCATCTGTGTGAAAGCGTACAGCAGTACAACAGTTGGCGAGGGATGAAAGCCACCGAGGTGGCACGCAGCATTGAACGGCAATACACCACCGACTTGCAGCGGTACGCATTCGACAAGACCCTCTGTCTGTCATGCCCCCACAACACCAACAACATGATGCTGTTCTGTGAGGGTGGTTGCGGAAATTGCGCCAACCGCACCTGTCTTGCTGAAATGAATGCAACCTATCTCACAGAGAAAGCCGTGCGACTAATGGAAGAACGCCACGAGGTTGCCCTCTGCCAGGAAAATTTCAACGGCAACGAGGATGTGATGGAACGACTGACCGCCATGGGCTATGAGGTGGAGCGTCTCAATGGCTATGCAAAGCCCTATCCCGAGCTGTCCACAGCACCCCGGAAAGAGGATTACGAGACAGACGAAGCATACGAGGAAGCCTGCAAGGACTACGAGCAGGAAGTGGACGACTACGTAAAGGAATGCGAGGAAATCCGAACCCGAAGCGAGGCAGGCGAAATCACCCTTTACTTCCGCATTGAGAGCAAGGACATCGTACTATGCTATGTAAGAAATGCGGTGCATTCATCCACAGGCTATAATGGTACAACGCAGCAGACGCTCTCACCGGTGGAGAAATTGGAGAAGCAGGATAAGCGCAACAAGGAGATTGCCCTTGAAAAGACCGTAGAGGACACCAAGAAGCAGATTCAGGAGGTGGATATGTCGGAACGCAAGTTCGGGCAGGACGAGGACAAGATGATTTATTTCTTCCTGCTTTCTTCCCTCCGCAGGGAACACTTTGCAGAGGTCGGCATCGAGTGTGAAGAGACCTACCATTACCTCACGGACAAGGAGAAGATGAACATCATCGAGAACCTTACAGCCAAGCAGAAAGCCGTCATCCGCAGGGATTATCTGATTGCCAATTTCAAGAACGCATCGGGCAGCAATGCCACGGCAAGCCTCTTGCTTGACTTTGCAGAGAAGCACATGCCCGAAGCACTGGCGGAAATCAAGAATGGACACAACGAGGTGTACGAGAAACGCCATCAGCGCATCGAGGAAAAGAAAGCTGTCCTGCTCGTGCAGGAACAGGCAAGGCAGGAAGCGGAGCCGTCCGATGAACCACAGCCCGAAGCGGAAGCGACTGCCGGCAAAGAGACAAAGGAAGAGATTGCAGCTTGATACCATAATCACTCTTGGGCGGAGGAGCGGAGGAATCCGCCCTCTGTCTTTTCATGGAATTGCCCTATATAATAAGGAACAGGGATTCACAGCCAACCGCTTGGCAGGATTGCCGGGCGGCGCGTCTGCCGACATGTGCCGTCATCCGCGCAAACTCCCTTTTCTATCCCTTTCTAATTGCCTCCCGATTCCCCGCCGCCACCCGTTACCTGTTCTATCTTCTGTTTCCCTCTTTTCTATTTATCTCTTGTCTGTTTCAGTCCATACCTGTCTTCACCGGTTGGTTTTTCCAGTCGCAAAGGTGGACTGCCGCGCTGGATTCCGTCACTTTGAAGTGCATTTCCTGCAAAATTCTTCCTTTCTGCGAAAGCGTAATTTTCCGGAAAAAGCGTCGGAAGCAGCTGGTTCGCCAGTCCTTGAAAAGCATCTGTAAATCCCAAGGCGGTTCCGACAGCATATAGAACCGAACGGAGGGAAGAAAAAAACAACTCATTAAATTTTATGAACATGGAAAATATCAGAGAAAGCAAGGAGTACAAGCTCGCCAAAGACTGGGAAATGGCGGTAAACAGTTTCAGTTTCAATCCCAAGCGGTTTGCCGCCGCTATTCCCGATATGCACCCCACACTGCAGCAGAGCCTTTATCGGCTGGTCAAGGAATGTATTGTGGTGATGGCAGACGAGACACGCCATTACGATGAACGCAACTGTGCTTCGCATGAAGAAGCCAAGTGCATCATGGAGTATCTCAAGAACAACGGCAAACATATCCCATTAAAATGAACAGGCGTATGAAAACACAGAAAGTACAGTTTGACGGCAAGGCTTATGATTGCCGTGTAGTGGAATCCAACGAAGGTGAAGAACTGCTCATCGGCTCGACACTCTTGCTTGATGCCCTGCAACTGGGTAGCTTTGAAGACAAGAACGAAGGCTTTGCCAGCGAGGAAGCCGGAAGAATCTATGACGGAATCTTTTTCTTTACCAATGCGTCAACCCTTCAGCTCAGCGACGAGAAACTGATAGCCGAGTTGAAGAAGGACAACCCGGATTGGTTCGAGTAAAACACATCAATAATCATTTTAATATACTGCAGTTATGGAAAAAGAATATGTATTGCAAATTGCACAGACCATCAAGGAACAGCTGGTAGGAATGACCCCGGCACCGGTAATCATGTCATGGGGCATCACGGAGTTTGCTGCCACCATCTACAGGGACTTGCCTGCACTGCGCATCAAACTGAACGGACGGCTCCATACCGGATACGTCATGATTGTACTCAACGGCTCGGATTACTACGAGGTGTATCTGCTCAGCGGCTCCGCCACGGAGTGTGTCAGCAAGGAAGTTTGCTTCGATGAGTTGGGCAATGTCATTGACCGCGCTGTCGAGAGCGGCACCGACCAAGCCGAATACGAGGAGTTTTGCAGGCAACAGCTCGGCAAGCTATTGAGTGGACAGACTGCCTGACATGGCAGCAATAACTCTTTGCACCGCCCATACATCCGTACTGGCGGTGTTTTTGTGTGCGCCCGGTTTTGTCGAAGGCAAAACATCCCTTTTTATTACGTATGGATAATCCCTGTAACCAATCCGCTTTTCTATTGATACTGGTTAGATTCCCGGTATTATTTCCAACCGATTGGGATAATCGCCCTCTTTCATCCAGGCCAAGAGTCCTTTGAAATGGCAGAAAGCGGTTGGTTTTGTCTCGGAATAATACATTCTTTGTGTAAGACATGCTAATGAATCCTCATTGCCAACATAATAAAGAGGTCGGGCATTTTCGCTGTCCGACCTCGCCTTATTATTGAGGCAGCACAATCATTTTGAATTACATGTGCTCCATATCCTCCCTCACCGCCACATACATCTGGTTGCGGCTCGTAGGATTGTCTGGCTCCGTCATCGCCAACGCCCCTGCACCAATCATCGGATTGATATAGACCTCCATAAGATTTTCCCTGTTTTTCAATCCCAAATGCTGTAAAATATCGAATAACGACTTTGGCTCAACACAGAACTCCAAGATTTGCTCCCTCCGCAATACTTGTTTATTGTACTTTCTTGCAGAGGATTCTTGTCGGGTTTTCTTGTCGGGTTTTCTTATCGGTTTTTCTTGCCGGGTTCCGTACCAAACTGCATGGTCAGCACCACATACTCCGGTCGTGTTTCTTCCGAAACGGTAGGAGGCCGTTATACGGTTTACATCCTTTCCCATGTGAAAATAATTTGTTTCTGAATGCAAAGACAGTGCTTATTGCTGATATACTTGTTTGAGAATGTCGGAATTATTGAAAGCACCTGATTCCCTTTCATTTGCCCGATCTGTGAATCCGATTTCTCTAAATATAGAACCTGATTTCTTATTTGTGCATTCAGACTCCGGACAAACTAACTCTATAGTTTTTTGAGCATTCCTTCGTTCGTATTGGGATTTATGGTTATTTTTGTAACTCAATCAATAATATGACGATAATGGCAAAGACATACCAAAGGACTAAATTACAAGAAGTCACCATCAGAGGCTACAAATCCATAGCCTATGACAAACCTGTGACCTTGAAACTGGGTGATGTCAGCATCTTGCTGGGTGCTAACGGCGCAGGCAAGAGCAATATCATCAGTTTTTTCCGGATGCTGAGCTACATGATGAGTAAGTCATTCGGGAGATATGTGGAAATATCGGGCACATCTCATGCCTTGCTGCATTACGGCATTAAACGGACACCGGTTATGTCCGGAGAACTGAAGTTTGCCGACAGCAACTCCATGGATATTTATGGCTTTTCATTGGCCAATGCCACTCCTGACAGGCTGATCATCACCGAAGAGCGAATTACCTGGCACCGCACAGGGAAGAAAAGACCCTACGAGATAGCACTGGAACCGAATTTCAAGGAATCGGCTCTCGCAGAGTGTGAGGACCCGGTTGCCAAGACAATTTTCCAGATGCTTTCCTATTGCAAGGTATATCAGTTTCACGATTCATCGACAGAGGGCCCGCTGCGTCAGGCTTGTCCCGTCGAGACGGCCAACTATCTCCAGTCACACGGAAACAATCTGCCTTCTTTCCTGCTGTTCCTGCGGGAGAATTATAAGGATGCCTACAACCGGATTGTTGACTATGTCCGTGATGTCGTTCCCCAGTTCCAGGACTTCTATCTGGAGCCGACAGGGGGCATCATTTCGCTTCGGTGGGTAGATAATTCTGCCACGGACTACCGTTTCAATGCCTACCAGTTCTCCGACGGTTCTATCCGCTTCATAGCCTTGGCTGCCCTGCTTCTGCAGCCTGCCCAGACAATGCCCAATGTCATCATTCTGGATGAACCGGAACTTGGCTTGCATCCCTATGCCATCAGCCAGCTGGCAGAAATGATTAAGGATGCGTCCATACACGCACAGGTCATTATTGCCACGCAGAGCAAGGATTTGGTCGATCATTTCGACATCGGCGATATTTCTGTGGTGGAAATGAACAAGGAAACGCAGGCCACCTCTGTCACTCATCTTGACGACAAAGAATATCATCTTTGGCTTCAGAACTATACGGTGAGTGAACTTTGGGACAAAAACATCATAGGAGGACGTCCCGTATGAAAGCAAAGATTATTCATGTCCTTTGTGAGGGACAGACGGAACAGGGATTTGTGGAGGAAGTGCTGCGTCCCTACCTGCAAGCACAAGGTGTGGCAGGTGTGAAAAGCATCCTGATTACCACCAACAAGAAAAAGAATGCCCGCGGTGGAATGCTGAGTTATGCCCATGCGGTGACAGACCTGGAACTGTTGCGGAGAATGAAGATGGACGGTGAATACGAACGTCATGTTTTCACAACGATGTTCGACCTCTACGCATTGCCGGATGATTTTCCCGGTTATGAAGCAGCGAAAGCAATCGGTGAGCCCTATGCCCGTGTCGCTGCGTTGGAAACGGCATTTGCTGAAGCAATCAATGATGGACGTTTCATTCCCTATATCCAGCTGCATGAATTTGAAGCTCTCTTGTTCTGCGGTATCGACTATCTGGCAAAGCGTTACCCCGGTTGTGAGAAACGCTGCGAACAGCTGAAGAAAGACCTGGAGAAAACCGGCAACCCCGAGCTGATAAACAACAGTCCGGAAACAGCTCCGAGCAAGCGTATTATCAAGGCAATAGAAGGTGACAAAAAACAGCATTACAACTACAACAAACCGGCTACCGGCAAGGATGTCACCAAGAGCATCGGCATGGATGAACTTCGTGCCCGTTGCAGTCACTTCAATGAATGGATAGAGAAGCTGATTGAGTGCTGATTGACACAAATGACTATGTAGAAGAATGTAGAACGTATTGTTGCTTCACAATAGAATTGTCTTTTCACGGCTCTCATAGTTCTTTTTCCGATTCATGAAGGCAGTAATGCCATTAAAACAATATATAAAATAGTCGCTCATAAAATGAATTTAAAATTCTATCCTTGAGCGACTGTTTCACTATTAAACAATTCAAAATCTGCTTTTATTCTATAGATGAAAGGATAAACCGATTTTGGGAATGACCGTAATAATAATACTTTATGCCTGTACACCTCAAACGGTGTTTTCAAAGGTGGCATTATTTTCCGTTCCAAGAACAAATCAAGTCGGTTTTATTTCGATATAATACTTTTTTATAGGATTGAACAACAAAATCAGCTCTGTGGGAATATGTGTTATAAAAAACACCTGCAATAACTCCGAAGTCATTGGCAGGCGTTTTACTTTTTATCCCTCATTTCAGAATCCGACATTTATCGGGCGTTACGCTTGTTCTGTACATCTTTTATCATCTCCTTCACGTCTTGCCCCACCTGTACGAAATTCTTGTACAGGATGCGTTCGCGTTCCTCTCTCGACTTGAACGTGTAGAACTTGGGCAGCGGTACATACGCTGCTTCCTCTTTCTTTATCTCATTCATGTCAAAATCCGTCTTGCAGAAGAACTTCGTGGTCTTGAACTCTTCCGATTCCTGGATGTTCATCGAACCTCCGGCACCGGTTTTCGTCTTTACGAAGTCGCGTGCCGTCTGACCGCATATCCAGCCGGTGGCCATGTCCGAAATCTTCGAGGCAGGCACCAGGCTGTCCATGTTTTCGTTGAGATTGATGCTCGTCTTGTCCCGGTCGATGGTCACGCCCTTTTTGATCTGCACCACCTTGCCGAAGATGTCGTTCGACAGCCATTCCAGTGTCTCTTTCGCGCGGGCCGAGCCGCTCACCACATTGCCCACCGTTGTGATGATTTTCTGCATACCTACCTTGCCATAGTCGGCCTCCAGCTGCGGCAGTTCCTGAAAGCCGAGCGTCACGCTCACCTTGTTGCTTCGGGCCGTACCGATCAGGCGGTCTATCTTGTGGAAGTACAAGGTCGGCAACTCGTCCACGATGATGCTCACGGGGATATTCTTGCCCTGCCCGGTATTCACTCGTGTAACCAGTCGGTTCAATATCAACGCATTCAACGCACCGATAATACTCTCCATTTCGGGGTCGTTTGCTATCAGCAGATAGCTTGGATTCTTCGGATCGCTCACTTTCAGGTCGAAGTCATCCCCGTCACGGTGGAATATCCAGTAGCTTTCCTTGGTTGCCAGTCGCGAGGTATAGACACGCAGCGTACCGATCATACCCTCCAGCTGCTCCATCGCCTTGTTCTTGAAGGCCGTCTGAAACGGACCGAGCAGCGGAGCTACCTCATTGTCTGTTTCCAGTACCTCGAAGATGGTCTGGTAGCTTTCGTTCAGGAACGACAGGATATGCGGCATGTCCGAGTATTTTCCCAACCAGTAGGCAGGTTCTACGATGTTGCCACCCTCCTTGTCACGCACGATACCTGTCGGTTTCCAGAATTTCGTCTGCGGGTCCTGCCGTCTCTCCGCATACAGCAGAGTGCCGTCGGCCGCATACGGTTCTTTCTCATAGTTCACGAAGAAGTAGATGCAGGCGGCAAGAAAGTTCACGGCCGAGGTCTGGAAGAACTGGTCGCTTCCGCCGCCACCCTCTTTCTTTCCCTTCTGCAGGGACTCCAGCAGCGTTTCCGCTGTTTCACTGGCAGCGGCGAGGTTGTTGATGTACTTGGCCTGGATTGGATTCACCCGGCGGCTGTACTCTACGTCAACAAAATTTATCATATTGAACTTGCATCCCTTGGGCACTTTACCCAGTTTCTCGTTCTTCTTGTAGTGGTAGTACAGCTTGGTCGCCAATGTCG